>CAZAXX010000052.1:0-18202 GCA_964489265.1 uncultured Coxiellaceae bacterium | reverse complement strand
TTGTCGAAGAAAAAACGGGCACGGGCACGCACGCGGGCTCGGGCACGAAAAATCAGTGAGCCACTCAAGATTACGACAAAATTGAGCGTTAAAGTTGCGGAACTTTGTCATTCCAAGGCAACGCTATTTCTAATTGGCGTGCCAATTGCAATAGCGTTGCTTCATCACCATAACGCCCGGCGAATTGAATACCAATTGGCAATCCTGCCTGATCCCAATAAAGTGGGACCGACATAGCCGGTTGGCCAGTGATATTAAAGAGCGGTGTAAATGGCGTGAATGCAAAATATTTTCCTGCCATTTTTTTTGTGAGTTTTCGGAGCAGTGGTCCATAAGGCACTCTGCGTAAAAATTCTAAAATATTTTTTTCCCACGCATGTGGTTTAAACTCACCAATCAAGGGTGGTGGTGTTGCCATCGTTGGCGTCAAGATAATGTCATAGTCCAGGAAAAATTCCGCCAATTGACGTCCTGCCATATCAAGCACATGACTCGACCAGACAAAATCTTTCGCGCTAAAATGTTCGCCTACTTCACACAACACTGCAGTTGGTGTTTCTAATAACGTATAATCTGCTTTCTCACCCAGCGCCTCCGCCAACATTCGAATCCCTGCCGACGTTTCAGCCGCAATCATAATCATGTAGGCCAACAAAACATCGCTTTGATTTATTTGTGGAGAAGCAATTTCAACATGATGTCCTAACGATTCACACAGTAATGCCGCTTGTTGCACTGCTGTTTTGTATTCTGCAGCCACGTCGCCCGGAAAAAATGGTTTATCTGTCACTGCAATCCGTAACTTTCGCGGTGGATTTTCAATTTCGCTTAAAAAACTTTTTTCTGTTTTAGGCAATGAAATGGGTGAACCCAACTCAGGGCCCGACAAAACATCCAACATCGCTGCGCTATCACGCACCGTACGCGTAATCACATGTTCCACGACCATGCCTTGCCATATTCGCAGCAAATTTGGGCCGGTTGGTGTTCGCCCGCGCGATAATTTCAAACCAAATGTCCCGCAATACGCAGCAGGCGTTCGAATCGAACCCGCTCCATCGCCACCATGCGCCATAGGCACCATGCGCGCAGCAACTGCAGCAGCCGAACCGCCGCTGGAACCACCCGTCACTCGTGTGACATCCCAAGGATTATGCGTAGGACCAAATAATTTCGGTTCAGTCACCGGACTTAAACCAAACTCTGGCGTATTGGTTTTTCCGACAATAATTAATCCTGCGTTTTTCATGCGCCGCACTAACTCAGAATCATGCGCTGAAACCCAACCTTCTGTGAAGCGACTACCAAATTGGAGAGGAACGCCTTCACAATCCGCTAATAAATCTTTTAATAAAAAAGGAACGCCGTGAAAAATGCCGGGTGGGATAGATTGTTTGACTGACGAATGCGCTTCATCATACATTTTGTAAATAACCGCATTGAGTGCTGGATTGTGTTTTTCAATGCGCTCAATCGCCGCTTTAACTAATTCTTGTGGTGAAATGACACCGGTCTTAACTAAACTTGCAAGTCCCAGACCGTCAAATGATTCGTACTCTGCGAATGTTGACATAGAACTCCTTTTTCACACGACGTCCCGCGGCCCTGAGCTTGTCGAAGGGTACGCGGGACGCATATGATCTATGGTCTATCATCCAATGCTTCTTTGCTCGGTGGCAATAAATTTTGTCGAGTTAATCCTAATGCCAACGATAAAGAACCAGCAACATAAATAGAAGAATATGTTCCGACTACAATACCAATAATGAGCGCCAACGCGAAACCGTGCAACATATTTCCGCCCAAAAAGAATAACGCCAAGACGACAATCAAAGTCAAAACAGATGTCATGATGGTACGTGATAACGTTTGGTTGGTGGCTTGGTTTACGACTTCGAGAGGTGTTGCCTTACGCAACTTGCGAAAGTTTTCGCGTACGCGATCGAAAATAACAATCGTGTCATTCAATGAATAGCCGATGACAGTCAAGACCGCGGCTAACACAATTAAATTAAATTCCAAATGTAAAAAAGAAAATATTCCGAGAATCAGAACAGGATCATGAATTAATGCAACCGTTGATCCAATCGCAAAACGAAAATCAAATCGTAACGCGATGTAAATCATCGTACCTAACAATGCAATCACAACGGCTAACGCACCTTTGGTTGCTAATTCCTGTCCGACGACTGCTCCGATCATATCGACTTGCTGGATTTTAGCGTCCGGCAGCAATTTGGTAACTTGTGCGACGGTCGAATCTTTACCATTGTCACCATTACCTTTTTGCGCAGCGAGACTCACTAACACATCTTTTGATGTGCCATAACTAATGACGACCGCTTCCTTGAATCCGCCGTTTTCTAAAGTGTCACGAATTTGATTCAAATCCGCTTCTTTCGGAAAACTTAATTGAATTTGCGTACCACCGGTAAAATCCAAACCCCAATTCAAACCGTTGACCGCAAGTGAAATAATAGATAATGCGAATAATATGATAGACAAAACCGCAGCCCATTTGCGCTGGGCCATAAAATCAATTTTCGTATTCTGTTTAAAAAATTCCATGGTTTATATTCCTATCGAAATCTTTTTCACCGGTTTGCCACCATACAAGTAATTTACGATCGCGCGCGTACCTGTAATAGCAGTAAACATGGATGTGACCAAACCAATTGTCAAAGTCACTGCAAAGTTTTTCACTGTGCCTGAACCCAGACTAAATAAAACAACAGCAACGATCAAGGTCGTCACGTTAGCATCCACAATCGTCATAAATGCACGATCATATCCCGCATGAATACTCGCTTGTATCCCAGCACCATTGCGCAACTCTTCGCGGATACGTTCGAAAATCAAGACGTTCGCATCAACCGCCATACCGATCGTCAACACGATACCCGCGATACCGGGCAACGTCAGCGTGGCGCCTAGCAACGATAAAACAGCGACAATCAACACCAGGTTCATCGTCAACGCAATATCAGCAACTAACCCCATCACGCGATAATAGATTGCCATGAATAACACAACCAGGAAAAATCCAACTTCAACTGACAAAACACCTTTATGGATATTTTGTTTTCCGAGAGTCGGACCAATCTGACGTTCTTCAATATACGTTACAGGCACCGGCAATGCACCTGCGCGTAACAGTAACGCTAATGTGCGAGCTTCTTCACTACTGGATAAATTAGTAATCTGGAAACTATTACCTAAGGCACTTTGAATAGTTGCAACACTGATAACTTTACGTTCTGTGTTGTAACTTATTTCTTTTTTGCCGTTTACATCTTTGCTTTCGGATTTTACTTCAATATATAAAGCAGCCATCGGTTTACCGATGCTTTCCGCTGTCGTCTTAGTGAATAAACCTTCCCCGCCACCACCTAAACGAATATTGACAGATGGACGTCCGTCTTCACCGACACCTGCAGAAGCTGTAGTAATCGATGCACCACGCAAGACAATCTGATTTTTTAACAAAATCATTTGATTGCCATACTGATAGGCTTTGGTATCCGGTGGCACGAGACCGCGAGCATCATGCTCACTATCCACCATGTGAAATTCAAGCGTTGCAGTTTTTCCTAAAATATTTTTTGCTTGAGCCGTATCTTGAATACCCGGTAAATCAACAACAACACGATCGGTACCTTGTTGTTGCACGGTCGCTTCCGACACGCCCAGTTCATTCACGCGATTACGCAGAATATTCATGGTTTGTTCCATGGTATCCTGATGCGCTTGTTGTACTGCGGCGGGAGATAACAGACCTTGCAGTAGCAACTTTCCGTTCGCTGTATTTTTGGTCCAGACAAATTCGTTAAAATGCTGGCTTAAATAACTATAGCCATTTTCAAGCATATCAGCAGCACGAAATTCAATAGTCACACCGTTCGCACCATTGCGAGTCACGCCTGAATAACGAATACGCTGATTTCGCAGCTCTTGGCCGATATTACTTAAATCACCTTCAATTCGTTGCTTGCTGACCGTATCGACATCCACTTGCATCAGAAAATGCACGCCACCGCGCAAATCAAGACCGAGCTTCATCGGCATGGCGCCGATTGAACGCAACCAGCCAGGTGTTGCTGGCGCAAGATTCAAGGCAACCAAATAATCAGGGCCCAGTGTTTCTTGAATCAATTCTTTTGCTTTTAATTGAATATCAGTCGATGTAAATCGCACTAACACGCTACGATCTTGACGCTCAATCTGTTTATCAGAGAGCTGAGCGGTTTGTAAAATTTGTGTGATTTTATCGACGGTTGCCTGGTCTACAGTGACTGTTGGGCTTGCAGGTGAGATTTGCACGGAAGGATCTTCGATATACAAATTAGGTAACGCATAAAAAAACGCGATAACAACAACACCTACAACCAGCAGGTTTTTCCACCACGGATAGCGATTAAGCACCATATTTTTCTTCCATGTATAGGGTTTAAATCGATTTTAGAGTGCCTTTAGGCAGAGCCGCGACAACAGACGATTTCTGCATTGTGATTTCCACATTGTCAGTTAACGTCAACACAACATAGTTGTCAGTCACTTTGATAATCGTACCCAGTATGCCACCTGCGGTAACGACTTCATCACCCTTGGCCAGAGAACTCAGCAGATTGCGTTGTTCTTTTGCACGTTTGCTTTGCGGACGCAACATGACAAAATACATCATGAAAATCAACACGCCAACCATGATAAAAAATGAAAACCCATTTTGCTGGGGTTGAGCCGCTGTGGTCGCTGTCACTGTGTCAGCATGAGCGGTTGAAATGAAAAAACTCGAAATAGTATCAATCAGTTGCATATTTTCCTTCCTATTCGAACACAATATTGGTCGACTAATTTACCCTGAATAGGGGCTGCTGACAATTAGTAAGATGAAATCTGCTCTATAAACTTTATCGCTGCATCACACCATTGAGACAGCGACCTGTTTCATCGTATCTTCCATCCGCCGCGGCAGTTTTCACATTTTCCAAATTTCCCTTGAGAGTCGTTAACTCTTCAGGCATAGGCTTCCCATTGCTATGCGCAACACGATAGGCTTGTCGAACGGCTCGCGCAAACAGGCGCGCCCCAAAAAATGGTAATTCAGAATAATAACGAATAGGAACAGTGTGATCTTTTTCTTCAATAGCTTGTTTCTTAATTAATTTCCATTCTGTCTTATTAAATGTGTTACTACTTTCACTAAAGTTAACGGTAAAACCAAATTGCTGACTGTACTCTGCCATTAATGCATGTACATTCAATATATATTTTGAACCATCTGCTTTTAATCTCGTCGCAACATCAATTGCATCACCAAATATCTTTGCAAGATCTGCTCGAGTAGGCGAACCAATGCTATAAGAATCACTGCCTAACCCGGGACCGATATAAACCGTAATATCTTTATATTCAATACCATTTGCTTCGAAAAGCTTTAGCATGTTTGTAAGAATTTGTTTGCCTAAACATTTCCACGAACCCACTAAAATACCTATCGCTTTTTCTGATTCGAAAACAATGGGATGTGCATCACCTGATTTATTGAGTAATGGTACATTTCTTAACGTAGTAAATAATCCATCGCCCTTAATAACAATACGCTTAGGATTTGCTAACAGCACTTCATCAACAACACAAATTCCCGCCTCATATTGCGATTGTAAAATCACGCCTGGATGTGCAGCAGTATCTAACTTAAATTCACTTAGGATGGCATCTGTATTTTTTACTGCATTTTCATTTTCAGGATGTTCTGGTTTAGGTGCAAATACATTTCCTTTTCCATAACGCCAGCTTGAATCGGGACTGGATGTATTGACGCCATTACGACGCGATGCAAAAAAATGTATTGCAGGAGCGGCTTGATTCGCTGCACGCATACGCAGCGTTAATTGTTGCTCGATTGTTGTTGCAATTGCGAGACCTGCAGGTTTTGTGACTTGCCCGCTCTCTTCTTTTGTCTCTTCGACCTCGCAATGTTTTCCCGCTGAATTAAGTTGGATGACAGGAAACATTTTTTTTACATGATCAAAAAATATTTGACGAGTGCTTCCTACATTAGCCAGCATGAGCGTACACTTTAAGATATAACTCATTTCAGCAACCATCGATTCAGAATCTGCTGTGACAATCGCAATATTTTCTCGATTAGCAAGCAGTGCGCCTAGCATGGGTTGATAAGCACTTGGTGTGTTCGGCACAAAACCAAAAAATTGATAACTAATATAGTTAGCTTCCAAGACGTTATTAAAACGCTCAGCCACACCTCCTCTAGTGCGCGGCGAATTTGTGACAAGCACATGTGCATTATTTTTTATAGCCAGTTCGGCAACATATTCTGCCAACATTTCAGCTTCTGGCTTCGTAAAATATTTCATTTCACCATTAACCGATGCATCACCGCCTAACACAACAGCAATATATTCGTCGCTTTTTTTAATGGCAGCAGGTGTTAATTGCCATTCTGAAAAAGCTTGTGCCACACCTTGCTGAGAAACCATATGAGCAACACCCATTGTTTCAACCAGCAAAATTTCTTTAGATAATGTTGCACGAAACGTTTCGTCAATCGAATAGTGAGGCAGCGCAAGAATATTTATTTTATCGGAAATTTCTTTTATTTCTGAAAATTGCTGATGTGCAGACCAGCTTGATAAAACAGATTTATCAACGCGAATATTTTTTAATGTTTTTAAGCCCTGTTCGCCAGAACTTAAAATAACATGTTGAATTTTTTTTGTAGATGAAACTTCATCTTGAAGGTTAGCTAACGCATCAGCGTCGGTATAATTCCATTCCTTTGTCTCAATCGCATCTAAATTAAAATGCGTAATTTGTTTAAAGGCTTTCAGCGTGCCTAACAGTTGATTTTTGTCACCAACAAATTTAGTCGGATGTGTTAATAAGTGAAAACGAATAGAAAGCATCTGACCTCATGAAATAAACATTGCATCACCATAACTATAAAAACGATATTTTTCTCTTACCGCTTCTGCATACGCTTTCTTGATGTTGTCATAACCACCCAATGCAGACACCAACATCAACAAGGTTGAACCCGGCAAATGAAAATTAGTAATCAGCGCATCCACACAATTAAATTGAAAGCCCGGATAAATAAAAATATCGGTATCACCCGAAAATGGCTGAATTTCCCCAGAACGACTCGCTGATTCAAGACTGCGTAATGCTGTCGTACCCACCGCAATCACGCGGCCACCACGCGCTTTGGTTTTTTTAATTTGCTCACAGACAGCCGCTGAAACATCGATATATTCTGCATGCATGCGATGTTCTTTAATATTTTCAACGCGAACCGGTGCAAACGTACCTGCGCCAATGTGTAAAGTCACATAGGCAATTTCCACGCCTTTTGCTTTGAGCGCGCCAAATAATTCTTGATCGAAATGCAAACCTGCCGTGGGTGCTGCCACCGAACCTTTGTGTTCTGCGTAAATGGTTTGATAACGCGCTTTATCACTTTCATCTGGCGTACGATGAAAATAAGGTGGTAATGGAATGTGGCCAATCTCCTCAACTACATCCAATACTGGGCGGGGAGCATGACAATACAACTCAAATAGATCATCATGTCGACGCAGTACTTCAAAAGAAATTCCGTCAGAAAACAATAGCTTGCTCTGCGGCTTAGGCGATTTGCTCGCACGCACATGCGCGAGAATGCGCTGTTGATCCAGGAAACGCTCGACCAGCACTTCAACTTTTCCGCCCGATTCTTTATTTCCCAGGAGACGCGCAGCAATTACCTGGGTGTTGTTGCAAACCAGCAAATCATTCGGCGAAATAAGTGTAGTTAAATCAATAAATTGGCGATGTGTTAGCGCACCTGTGTTGCTGTCTAAACAAAGCAAACGACTCGCGCTGCGTTTTTCTAATGGATAACGCGCGATGAGTTCATCGGGTAATTCGTATTCAAAATCAGATAATTTCATAATAAAAGTGATGTTATGGTGTTTCCGGCAGCGTGTTTAAATCTTCATTTTTTTTCTGTGAATGATCTGCCGCCAAAAACACATACATGGCAGGCACTACAAAAAGAGTGAATAGTGTACCAATAGCTAGGCCAGATGCAATCACTAATCCGATATTAAATCGGCTGACTGCGCCTGCACCCGTTGCGGTGATGAGCGGCACAACACCTAACACCATGGAAGCTGTCGTCATCAAAATAGGTCGCAAACGAATTCCTGCAGCGGCCGTAACTGCCTCACGTTTGCTTTTTCCTTCATGCTGTAAATCATTTGCAAATTGCACGATTAAAATTCCATGCTTACTGATTAATCCAATCAAGGTCACCAAGCCGACTTCCGTATAAATATTTAAACTCGCTCCTCCTATCCCTAACGTGATAAAAATCATTGCGCCGCAAATCGACATGGGAACGGTAATCAATACAATCACTGGATCACGAAAACTTTCAAATAAAGCGGCAAGTGAAAGAAAAATAATAACGAGCGCAAAAAAGAAAGTCAGCATCAACGCACTTCCTTCTTGCTCAAATTGACGCAATTGCCCCGCATAATCGATCGAATACCCATCTGGTAAAATAGTACTAGCTAGCGATTTGAGTTTATTGACTGCATCCCCTAATGTTATTCCGGGCATTGGGACTGCAGAAATTGTTGCTGAATTAAGTTGTTGGAAGTGATTCAAAGATTCCGGCTGAATCGTGGTCTTAACATCCGCAATTGTTGATAACGGTATGACATCACCTTTTGCTGTAGCGATGTAATAATTTAATGGTTGCTTGTCATTCGCGCGAAAATCACGAATCATTTGTGGAATCACCTGATACGAACGACCAGCGAAATTAAAATAATTGATATAGCCCTGACTTAATGCGGAACCCAGTGAAGTACTGATGTCTTGCATTGATAAACCTAACTCCGACGTTTTATCTCGATCCAGCAGAATACTGGTTTGCGCTTTATCCATTTTAAGATCGGTATCTAAATAGATAAACATGCCTGATTCAAGCGCTTTTGCTTTCAATGCCTGACTCACATCACTGAGATTTGTAAAAGGATCTGTCGTTGTAATGACAAATTGAATGGGTACGCCACGTGATCCTGGCAATGGCGGCAGTTGAAAAACTGCAACCATTGCGCCCGCAATATTATTCAATTCATTTTGCAACAAAGGTTGCAGTTCATTGGAAGTACGTTTACGTTGATCCCATGGCTTTAAGCCCATACCCACAATACTGCTATTTAAACCACTGACACCATCAATTTGAAAAACGCGTTCGGTTTCCGGAAATGATTTGTAAACCTTATACACTGCATTTGAATATAACTGTGTTTGCGCAAGTGTCGCATTAGGCGATGTTATGACCTGGGAAATAATGATGCCCTGATCTTCCATCGGTGCAAGTTCTGATTTAGCAGAAGAATAAAGAAAATAAATACTCACTAAAATAATTCCCGCAAAAACAGCAATCACAGGTAATGTATCCAGTGAACTATCTAATGCACGATGATATCTGTGTTGTAATTTTTCGAACTGTCGGTCAATCCATTTAACAAATCGCTGACTTTTATCATCACCGTGATTCATCTTTAAATATTTCGAACACATCATAGGCGAAAGTGTCAATGCAATGATGGCGGATATGGTGACAGCACCTGTTAGTGTAAAAGCAAACTCCGTAAATAAAGCACCGGTGAGTCCGCCCATAAAACCAATTGGCGTATAGACAGCAATTAAGACCACGGTAATTGCAATAATAGGATTTGCAAGTTCGCGCGCGCCTAAAATCGCCGCATCAAATTTTGACATGCCAGTTTCCATGTGCCGCTGCACATTTTCCACGACAATAATTGCATCATCTACCACTAATCCAATAGCAAGAACTAATGCAAGCAAGGTCAGCAAATTGATTGAATAACCCAACACAAACATAACAAAAAAAGCGCCGACCAAAGACAAGGGAATTGTAACTAATGGAATCAACACAGAACGAAATGAGCCTAAGAAAAGAAAAATCACAAGCGTCACAATAGCGAGCGCTTCAATCAATGACCTGACGACTTCGTGAATTGAACTATTCACAAAATCTGTCGAGTCATACACAATTTTTGCATTCAAGCCTTCTGGTAATTGTTCCTGGACTGAATTAAATGTAGCTCGCACCTTATCGATAACCGTTAACAGATTCGCATTCGGTGCAACTTGAATACCGATATAAATAGCTTGTTTGCCATTGAAACTTACAGCTGAATCATAATTTTCTGCGCCCAAGGAAACTGTGCCGACATCTCTCAGTCGAATAATCGCACCGTTTTGCGATTTGATGACCATATTCCGAAATTGTTCGACACTCGAAAGCCCAGTATCCGTCGTTAAATTAACCGTAAACATACTGCCATCGGTTCGTCCTACTGCCGAAATAACATCATTGGTTGCGAGGGCTTTTGAAATATCGGTTGGCGTTATTCCATAGCCAGATAACTTCAATGGATCAAGCCAAATACGCATGGCAAATTTACGGTTACCCAGAATTTCTGCGGTTTGAACGCCATTAATTGCTTGAAATTTAGGTTGCACCACACGTGTGAGATAATCGGTGATCTGATTATTTTCCAACACATCACTATAAAAACCCATATACATGGCATCAATTGTTTGCCCAATTGAAATATTAATCGTGGGTAGTTGTGAGCTTTTTGGCAGCTGATTTAAAACAGCATTTACTTTCGCAGTAATTTCCGAAAGCGCTTTAATAGGATCGTAATTCAAGCGCAAATTGACTGAAATTGTGCTGGCATTTTGTGTGCTTGTCGATGTCATATAATCAATTCCACCCGCTTGCGCAATGGAATTTTCGAGCGGTGTGGTGAGAAACCCCGCGATTACATCAGGCGCTGCGCCTGTGTAAACAGTTGAGACAGTGATGATTGCATTTTCAGTCAGTGGATATTGTCGGATGGGCAGCATTCCAAGCGAACGCATACCCAGCGCAAAGATCAACAAACTTATGACAGTTGCGAGTACTGGTCGATTTATAAAAAGATCTGTAAAGCGCATCACTATCCTTAATTCATCTGGCCTTAATATTCATTAGGCAATTTAGGCGCTGGATTGTTAGGCGGCATAATTGCATTATTGATTTCGACTAACGTGCCATTTTTCAATTTGAGCTGGCCGCTTGTCACGACTGTCTGGCCTTTTTGCAATCCTTTTAAAATAACGACTTGATCACCGCGTGTTTCGCCAGTAGTAACAAATGACTGTTTGACAGTCATGATCGGTTTGCCTTTTTTATCTTTGCCAGTCTGCGTCACAATATATGCAACACTACCATACGGATTAAAACTGATTGCTGTTTGTGGCAAGGTTAAAAATGGCTTAGGGTCACCTATCGTCACTTCAACATGAGCAAACATGCCTGGTGCTAATTCAAATTGTGGGTTTGCAATCGTTGCTTCTACCTCTACGTTGCGTGTATCAACCTGAACGCCAGGATTAATCGTAGTAATTTTTCCAGTGAATGTTTTATTTGGATACGTATCTGACTTAACAACCACAGGCATGCCTACTTTGAGTTGTGCCAGCGCCTGTTGCGGGACATAAAAATCCGCATAAATGGGATCTAGTGTTTGCAACATCACAACAGCAGCACCCGGATTAATATATTGGCCTGGATTCACTTGTGAAATACCTAAGCGACCGGCGAAAGGCGCACGAATTGATTTTTTTTCAACGATCGCCGCTTGTTGCGCTACTTGTGCCGCCGTGTTTTTAACATTTGCTGCATCCGTATCAAGAGTTGCTTTGCTAATCGCTTGAACTTTATATTGCGCTTTATCACGATTGTAAGTAATGACGGCAAGTTCTGCATTCGCTTCCAGAGAATGCAATAAAGCAATATCATCATCTGCATTCAATTGCACAAGCAAAGCATTTTCATCAACACTGGAACCTGGCGTAAAATAAATTTTTTGTACCATACCTGCCAGTTGCGCCGTTACGTCAACACCTTTAATCGCGCGCAAACTGCCGGATGCGGTGAGTCTCGCTTGCCAGGTTTGATAATCAACTTGCATAGCCGAGACAGTCACAACAGGATTACTATTTGCTGCCATATATTTTTTTATCATCAAGCCCATAAAGATTTTATAAGCTAAAATTCCGCCAAATAAAATGCCCAGACAAATCAGCATGATTGTCATTCGTTTTTTAGTTAATTCATTCTGCATATCATCTCCTGTTCCTACTGTTTTTTTGCAGGAATTTTATGCTTTACCACAACAATTGCGATTCCACCAACCTCCGCCTAATGACTGAAATAATGCAGCTGTATCATTATAACGTGAAGCCTCTGCTTGAATAAGATTAATTTTTGCTTGTTGATATTGCTGTTGCGCTACAAGTAAGGACAAATAATTTACGCCACCCAACCGAAATTGTTCTTCAGTCAAGATATAAGATTTATGCGCAGCGACTTCAGCATTCTTTTGTGCATGTAATGTTTCTGCATCATGCTGTAGTGCACGTAAAGTGTCTGCTACATTTTGAAATGCTTGTAATACGGTTTGCTTATATTGTGCTAAGGCTTGTTGATAAGAGTCGATTGCTGCACGTCTTTCAGCTTGCAACCCTCCCGCATTAAAAATAGGTTGTGTTAATGCATAACCAAAACTCCAGATACTATTGCTTGGGCTCACGAAGTTTTTGCTAGTAGTACTCGTCCACCCGTAATTCACGTTAAGGGTAATTTGTGGAAATAAATTTGCCGTCGCCACACCAATTTTGGCGCTCGCTGCGGCAAGTAGTGCTTCAGATGCGCGAACATCAGGACGTTGTCTCACTAATAAAGAAGGCAAACTAATGGGTAACTGGGCAGGTAAATTTAAACGTGAAAGATCAAATTTTGGAATGCGATCTTCACTGGGCAATTCGCCAATCAACACTGAAAGCAAGTGATTTGCGGCACTCAACTGTTGTTCTAATGGTGGCAACGTGGCGCGTAATTGCGAAAGTGTGGTTTCTTGAGTCAGTACATTCGCACGTGATATGCCGCCAAGCTGAAACTGTTTTTCAACAATGGTTAACGTTTTTTGTTGTGCCTGGATCAATTCATTCGTTGCTTTAATCTGTGCACGTAATGAAGCCACAGTAATCGATGCAGTGACGATATTGGACGTCAGGGAAAGATAGGCTGCTTCGACTTGAAAATGTTGATAAGTAACTTGATCTATCAATGCTTCGATTTGACGGCGCGCACCACCAAACAAGTCTAGGGTATAACTCACCCCCACATTCGCATTATAGAGGTTATAAACGTTCGAACCATTTCCGCCGCCGAAAGAAGCACTTGTTGCACGTTGTCTCTCGCCTGAGAGTGATGCATTAACATTCGGAAACAAAGTTAAACCAACTTGTGCTGTCACATTTTCTTTAGCGGCACGTAACGCCGCTTCTGCTGCTGCAAGATTGGGACTGTTTATTAATCCTGCGCGAATCAGATCATTCAATTCCGCTGAATGAAAAACTCGCCACCATTCTGCAGGAATATCACGCCCTGAGATAAAATACTGAGACTTTCCAGCACCACCCGCTTTGGAGGTATTCACCGTTTTTTTAGGTTGCGGAGTTTCTGTATAAGTTGACGTATTGGGCGCCAGGGGCGAATGGAAATTTGGACCAACCATACAACTTGTTAAAGTCATACTCAAAAGTAGTATTAAAGAGAGCAGTCCATAATTTCGCATTATTTGAAACAATCCTTTTTTATTCCTCTGTAGGGGCGGACCCCAGCAACCTTAATTGATAGGGCAAAATTTTTTGTCGTCTACGAAGTTAAGATTCATATTAATACATCGTACTTATAGATGAAAGAATTATAGCGAACGGGCCTTCGCCTGTGAGCAATTTCTTATCTGAAGATACAGGTTTTGCCCATAGCAAAAAAAAATAATTCTAAATATTATAACGTGAGGTTTTTGCGTCCGATCCGCTGCTACTACCCACCCTACGTACCGCGCTTTATGCGCGGTATCCAGGAGATCTGTTATGCAATTTGGATCCCGCGAACAAGTCGCGGGACGTAGGTGGAGTGAGTTGATACCTACCTAAAAGGAAAAATGACGATGAAAAGCGCCATTATCATTGATTTCACCACTTATCAAAATCAGCAAACCACGCCATCTGAAACAAAAGATAACAATCATTGCTCAGATGAATTAGCCAACGCAATTCAAGCGCTCATTTTAGAAATGCGCAATCCACTCAAACAAACTGGTTGACCTGAATGTAGGGGTGGACCTCTGTGTCCGTCTAGACTCGCATATCTGTCCCTGCTGATCGAGTGACAGGAGCTCAAGTTTTATTAGGTTGTAATGACAATTGTTGCAAAGGCATTTCATAAGAAGGAGGTGAAATATGTTGTGAATGTTTGAACATATTTTCTTTAAGTAAGGCTTTCAGTGTACGTGGTGTCATACTATCAATTACCTGCTCTGCAACTGGCACACCTTGTTTGGCATATGTTTCTTCTAACTGAGGTAGAGAAATTCTTGGTGTGTATTTAGCCGGCACCGCTTCTTTTGACTCAGCTTGTTGTGCGGCATATTCTAACTCCACAGTCACTTGCTCAAAAAAAGGATGTTGCAATAATATTTTCAATATCTCTTGGCAATTCGGATCTTGGTTTTTTTGCAAGATTTTAACGATGCTGATTATGTCATCTTTATCAAGACGCTCAGAAATGAATCCCAGATAATTAGCTAAATGATTCTGATCGATACTTGATAAATTTATTTTTACCGCCTCGAAATAACCATGCTGGAGAGCCATGAGCAAGAGACTTTCTTCATCATTTCCCCTAGCGAAAAGATCATGCTCAACTTTAATCATCGCTTCAGCCAATTTTTTGTTGTGGTCTGTCATTAAAGAAAGCAACAATTTTCGTAATAGCTCTGGTCTACAGTGAGATTTAAAATAACCAAATGATGTAATAGGACGACCTAAATGGCTTTTCCCATCTATCTCTACAGTTAGCACTAAGTCAATTATAGTAAAATCTCGTACCTCTATAGCACGTTCAAACGGCGTTTTATCATCTTTTTTATCTTTCGTAAAATACGACTTTGCAAGCTCATAACTTATTTTCATATAGAATCATTCCATTATTCTTATGCCACCGAAATCCGACACATATCGATGAATGTGCTAGGCAATAACCCCAACATCAAAGCAGCTGCACCATTAATCGTAATAGCCGCCATGGAACCAGGCGTAATTGAAAGATGAGTACCAACGTAAGCATCTTTCGGTTCTTCAAAGTACATCAACATGATGACGCGTAAATAATAGTAAGCACCAATAATCGCAAACAACAGTGCGATGGAGGCAAGCCAGACATAATGTGCTTGGACTAATGCCTCAAGCAAACCTAGTTTCGCAAAAAATCCAACAGTTGGCGGAACACCCGCCATCGAAAACATGAGTAACAACATCATGAAAGCGAGCCAGGGATTACGTGCGTTCAAACCACGGAAATCATCCAGCTGATCAAATTCATTGCCTTCCTTGCTTAATAAAGCAATCACCGCAAATGCACCGGCTGCGACAATGACATAGGTCGCAATGTAAAACATCGCTGCGGAATAACCTAGGGTGGAATTGGGGCCTGCAATGATGCCTAATAACATATAACCGATATGTGCAATGGAAGAATACGCCAACATGCGTTTGATATTCGTTTGCGCGATAGCCAATAAATTACCCGTAAACATAGATAAAACCGCAATCACTACCAACACGTGCTGCCACTCTATGTGTAATCCCGGCAAAGCCTCAACCAATATGCGCATAGTAATACAAAACGCAGCGATTTTAGGTGCGCAAGCAATAAATAATGTCACACTGGTTGGTGCGCCATCGTAAACATCCGGTACCCACATATGAAAAGGTACCGCACCAAATTTGAATAAAAGACCTGACAAAATGAAAACTAAACCTAACACAATAGCAAGCTGTTGGGCGTGATTGGCATGTTGCACGAGACCACCAATTTCCATCATGCTAATCGAGCCAGTCATGCCATAGACCATTGAAATACCGTACAACAACAAGCCCGATGCCATTGCACCCATCACAAAATATTTCATCGCAGCTTCCGCAGCAAATCGTGATTCTTTTTGCAAAGCAACCATGGCATAAAGTGACAGTGATAATAATTCAAGACCCAGATAAATCGTCAGAAAACTCAATGCGGACGCCATGACTAACATGCCCGTCACAGAAAGCAATCCCAGGATATAATATTCACTGCTCGCGATTTTCCGGCCTTTGATATATTGACGTGCATAAATAAACGCGAACACGGTGGTCAGCAAGACAAATAATTTCGTGATAACCGCTAATTTATCTAATACATAATTTCCGCTAAACGTCACGATAGGCTGTGGATACTCATGATATTGCACAGCAGCCAGGATAAATCCACCGATCAATGTCGCTTGCGCTAAAATATAAGTCACAATGCGAAAACGCTCGCTGAGAAAGACATCGACTAACAAAATGACGCATGTCATGCACAACACAAAAATTTCCGGTGTTGCAACAGAAAAAATGGGCATTTCAAAATTCATAATATATCCAGTTTCAAAAAATTAACTTGGCAAATAGAGCGGCATGCTTTGTGACAACAAATGACTAATCGTTACATGCAGCACATTCAAAATTGGTTGCGGATAAAGCCCTACCCAAAATACCCCTATCGCCAATAAAATATAATTGGTTTTTTCAATCCAGGTAATATCTTGCATCGCTGCCACATGATCATTGGCAATGGGCCCGAAAAAGATGCGTTTATACATCCATAATGTGTAGGAAGACGCTAAAATCAGCGTCATGGCAGCAAAAATGGCAACCCAAAAATGCGATTGAAATGCGCTCATGATCACCATGAATTCACCGACAAATCCTGCCGTGCCAGGCAAGCCCACATTCGACATGGCAAATAACATGAAGAACGCGGCGAAAATCGGCATGCGATTTGCGACACCACCATAATCTTTTATTAAACGACTGTGATTGTAATAACGATCCGCTAACATCCCAACACCCAAGAACATCGCGCCTGAACCAAATGCATGCGCAATCATTTGCACCACGGCGCCTTCGAGACTCATGTAAGCATCTTGATAAGATGAACCATGTCGAATAATGTCATAAACCATAAAACAGCCCAGCGTTGCAAATCCCATATGGGCGATGGAAGAATACGCAATCAATTTTTTCATGTCGCGTTGCACGATTGCGACGAGACCAATATAAATAATTGCAATCAACGACAACACAATCATAAACCAGGCGAGATTTTCCGACGCTTGCGGCACGATAGGCATGCTAAAACGTAAAAATCCGTAAATACCTAATTTCAACATCAAGGCAGCTAACACGACAGAACCACCGGAAGGCGCTTCCGTATGCGCATCTGGCAACCAGGTATGCACTGGCCACATGGGAACCTTGACTGCAAATGCAAGAAAGAACGCAAAAAAGAGTAACGTCTGAATGTGAATACCGAGATGCAAGCCATAAAATTTTTGTATTTCAAACACACCGGTTTGATTATATAAATACAAAAAGGCAACCAACATCAAGATAGAACCTAAGAAGGTATACAGAAAAAACTTGATAGATGCATACGAACGATTCGCACTACCCCACATGCCGATACTAAGATACATGGGAATCAACATACCTTCCCAAAATACATAAAATAAAATCGCATCCGTTGCCGCAAATACACCAATCATCATGCCTTGCATCGTAAGAAAGGTTGCCATGTATTGTGACACACGCACTTTAATCGCTTGGCACCCTGCTAAAATAACGAGTAACCCCGTAAAATTAGTCAAAATAATCATGGCGAGCGAAATGCCATCGACACCTATTGCATAATGAATTTCATACGCTCGAATCCACAGATGATTTTCTTGAAACTGCATCAGAAAACTACTCGTATCAAAACCAAGATAGAGTGGAATTGACAAGAGCAAATTGATGACACCAACCACCACTGCAATACTGCGCGCAATATTGGCGTTTTTTTCCCCGCCAGTCATAAGCACAGCGACAGCCCCGAGCACAGGGAACCAAATTAAAATACTAAGCAGCGAAGAATGCAGCAACATAAAATCAAAATCCTAGCAAAAGCCAACCAAGAAAT
>CAZAXX010000051.1:3922-18878 GCA_964489265.1 uncultured Coxiellaceae bacterium | reverse complement strand
TTTTTAAGCGTTGTTCCAAACCTTGTTTTGCTACATCGACTAAATAACTTTCTGTCGTAAATCCTTCGGGCACGGAACAACGCGGCAAAAAGTTTTTGCCAAGTACAATGGTGACATTGCAACGTTTCGCAATTTCAACTGTGTTTTGCAGTGCTTCTGGAATATCCGCAAACAACTCTGTCATTTCTTGTTGAGTACGAAAATATTGTTGCTCAGTATATTTTTTCGGTCTGCGCGGATCCGCGAGGATATGGCCATCGTGAATGCAAACACGTGCTTCATGCGCATCGAAATCATCACGCTCGATGAAACGAATATCATTGGTTGCAACAACAGGAACGCCGTGTTTTTCTGCGAGAATGAGAGCTGCGTGAATATGCGTTTCATCTTGTGGATGTCCCGTGCGACGCAATTCAAGATAATACCGATTCGGAAATAAATTTTTCCAAAATTGTAAAAGTTCTGTTGCCTGTTTGTCATCTTCTGCTAACAGCGCTTGTCCGATGTCACCTTCATCAGCACCCGATAAAGCAATTAAACCCGCAGAATACGTGGTTAACCAGTCGCGTTTGATCATCGCTTTATTGTGTGCTTGTCCTTCCAAAAAACTTTTGGAAATCAATTCAAGCAAATTTTTATAACCCTGATCATTTTGACAAAGTAAGGTTAAACGGAATGGCTGAGCAGGTTGTTTTTCATTTTCCAGCCAGACATCGACTCCAATAATAGGCTTAATGCCTGCGCTTAACGCGGTTTTGTAAAATTTGATGGTGGCAAATAAATTGCTTTGATCTGTGATAGCCATCGCCGGCATGTGGTCACTGACCGCTTTATCAATCAACGACTGGATTTGCACCAAGCCATCGCTAAGCGAATATTCCGTGTGAACGCGTAAATGAATAAATCCTGGATTCATGGATAGCCTTGATTAGTAAAGTTTTTCTGGATAATCGGACGAATTATTCGCCCTTACGTGGTTCCTATAATACAAAATTTTTAGGCATATTACCCTAATTTCGGATATCATTGTGCCTCGTTACGACGCGATAAATATAGCGGGAAAATACTATGAACTTAAACTTTCTTGATTTTGAACAACCTATTGCTGAACTTGAGGCAAAAATTCAAGAATTACGTATGGTGGGTAAAGACACCGATATTAATATTACAGATGAAATTACTCGTCTGGAAGCGAAAAGCAGGCAATTGACTAAAGACGTATTTTCACGGCTTTCCATTTGGCAGGTGACGCAATTAGCGCGCCATCCTTTGCGTCCGCATTCACTGGATTATATCGAGCGAATTTTTACTGAATTTGATGAATTGCAAGGCGATCGGGTTTTATCGAATGGCCCGTCGATTGTTTGCGGTGTTGCTCGTTTCGAAGGTCAGCCAGTCATGGTGATCGGACATGAAAAAGGCCGGAAAACGCAGGAAAAAATTCAACGTAATTTTGGTATGCCAAATCCGGAAGATTATCGTAAAGCATTACGCATGATGCAAATGGCAGAAAAATTCAAATTACCTATCATGACGTTCATCGATACACCGGGTGCTTATCCTGGTATTGGTGCAGAAGAACGTAATCAGAGTGAAGCGATTGCGCGTAATTTATTTGTTTTGGCACGTTTAAAAACGCCAATCATTTGTACGGTCATTGGCGAAGGTGGTTCGGGCGGTGCGCTGGCAATTGGTGTAGGCGATCGTGTCAACATGCTGCAATATTCTATTTATTCAGTTATTTCACCGGAAGGTTGCGCTTCGATTTTATGGAAAAGTGCGGATAAAGCATCGCAAGCAGCCGAATCCATGGGCGTTTCTGCAGAGAAAAATTTGCAGTTGGGTTTAGTGGATCGAGTGATTCAAGAACCACTCGGCGGCGCGCATCGCAATTATGATGAAACGGCGGCAAAGCTGAAAGAATTATTAGGCAATCAATTGGCTGAACTACAAGGTTATTCCACAGCGCAATTACTTGATATGCGTTATCAACGGTTAATGTCGTATGGGCTTTCTAGCTAACGCGGTCAATGATTTTATACGTGCCAGAGATGTGCATGGCACGTATTGGATTGCCTATAGTGGTGGTCTTGATTCGCATGTGTTACTTCATCTTTTCGCGAGATTGCAAACAGCTTATCCAATAAAATTACGCGCGGTTTACATCAATCATGGCGTGAATCCTGCTGCGGCAAATTGGGCGGTGCATTGTGAAAAGGTGTGTCGTGAATTAAACATTGAGTTAGTCCAGCGATCGTTGAGTAACGTGGATATTTCATCTAGTCCCGAAGATACTTTACGTCAATTGCGTTATCAAATTTTATCTGAACTTTTGCAGCCCGGCGATTTTTTACTAACAGCACATCATCAAAATGATCAGGCAGAAACTGTATTATTGCAGTTGTTGCGCGGTGCAGGTCCAAAAGGACTTGCTGCGATGCCTGCCATCAAAGCATTTGCAGCAGGTTGGCATGCGAGACCATTATTAAATTTTTCTCGAGAGGATTTAGTTTCCTACGCAAAAGAACATGAATTGCAATGGATAGAAGATGACTCTAACCAAGACACGCAGTTCACGCGGAATTTTTTACGTCATCAAGTGATGCCGATTTTAACTGAGCGTTGGCCTACAGTGACGCGCACATTGGCACGCAGTGCTCTGCATTGTGCCGAGGCGCAGCAGATGATTGAAGAGATGACAGAACAAAATATCGCAGATCTGCGCGGCCGTTTTCCTGAGACTTTATCCATCAAAAAATTATTAGAGTTAGATCAAAATAAACAGAGCCATGTGTTGCGCGCCTGGATTTTACAAGCGAATTTTCCTGTGCCGTCTCTCGTAAAAATGCAGCATATTCTTCGTGATATTTTGCTCGCGCGGAATGACAAAATGCCGCATATCACGTGGCGGGGTGTTGAATTAAGACGGTATCGTGATGATTTGTTTCTTTTGCCGTGTTTGACTTCGCATGATCCAATGCAACGATTGCAGTGGAATTTGGATCAACCACTCACTATTCCAGCGCTTGGAACCTTAAGCACGCTTGTTTGCAAAGGAGAGGGAGTTCGGGCCGATATTAACAATGTAGTGGTGCGTTTTCGTCAGGGCGGCGAAGTGTTTCGTTTGCCAGGCCGGCAGCATCATCACGATTTAAAAAAATTATTTCAATCGTGGGGCATTCCGCCTTGGCAGCGTGATCGAGTGCCGTTGCTTGAAGTGGATGGAAAGTTAGCCGCAGTGGTGGGCTGGGCAGTGGCAGATGAGTTTTTGGCTAGGGGTGATGAAGATGGGCGAACCTATTCGTTCGCCCCCGCAATCATTTAGTTTTTGTTACAACAATTCCCACAAGAACAGGAACATAAATACTTCACTAATGCACCAAATCCTAAAATCGGTATGGCAACATCAAAGAAATCGCGGAACATGACAATACGTACAATTTGTTCATGCCATAAAATGGTCGTGAGCCCGGCCAGAAGGGCAGCTAAAATCACAAAAAAAACAAAAATTCTCAGTAGCATGATGCGCTCCTATGAGTATAAAAATTATAATCATAATCAATGATCTATGTTAGCTTAAAGCCAGATAAATCGTCAGTCAACTAAGAATTAATGATGATAATTAATTGCAGCCAGGAGCGCTTTTTGGTACAGTCGCGAAAATAAATTCATAACGATTAAAACACTCGAAGAATAGCCATGACTCGATATATTTTTATCACCGGCGGTGTGGTTTCCTCATTAGGGAAAGGCATTGCTTCCGCTTCACTCGGCGCGATCCTTGAAGCTCGCGGACTTAAAGTCACTCTCTTGAAACTCGATCCTTACATCAACGTCGATCCAGGCACGATGAATCCATCACAGCATGGTGAAGTATTTGTGACGGAAGATGGTGGTGAAACCGACCTTGATTTGGGACATTACGAGCGCTACGTCCGCATAAAAACGTGCAAGGCCAACAATTTCACCAGTGGTCGTGTGTATGCCAATGTCTTGCGTAATGAACGCCGTGGCGATTATTTAGGTGGTACGGTGCAAGTTATTCCGCATATTACCGATGAAATCAAACGTTGCATCCGAAAAGCCGCCGAAGGGGTGGACATTGCCTTGGTTGAAATTGGCGGAACAGTGGGTGACATTGAATCCCTGCCATTTCTCGAAGCAATCCGACAAATGCGCGTTGAAGTCGGTCGCCAGAATGCTCTTTTTATTCATTTGACTCTGGTGCCTTACATTAAAACGGCAGGCGAAATCAAAACCAAGCCGACCCAACATTCTGTCAAAGAATTGCGTTCTATCGGTATTCAACCCGATATTTTATTATGCCGTTCTGATCGGCCGTTAGCGGATAATGAGCGTTCAAAAATCGCATTATTCACTAACGTTGAAAAGCGTGCCGTTATTCCGTTACAAGATGTTGATTTTGTCTATCAAATTCCTCTGGAGTTGCACAATCAACAGTTAGATGAAATTGTCATAGAAATGCTGGGAATCCAGGCAAAACCAGCTGATTTAAGTGAATGGGAACAAGTTGTCGATGCTTATCGCAACCCGACGGGTGAAGTGACCATTGCGATGGTCGGCAAATACATGGATCTCACCGAATCGTATAAATCCCTGATTGAAGCTGTTTTGCATGCAGGCATTCAGACCCGTAACCGTGTCAAAATTAATTTTATCCATGCGGAAGATATCGAGCGACAAGGTACTGATATTCTCAAAGGAATCGATGGCATTATTGTGCCGGGTGGTTTTGGTTCGCGTGGCGTAGAAGGAAAAATTGCGGCTGTGCGTTTTGCACGTGAAAACAAAGTACCGTATCTTGGTATTTGTTTAGGAATGCAAATTGCGATGATTGAATTTGCGCGTGATAAGGCTGGCATGAAAAATGCAAACAGCACTGAGTTTGATTCTGAAACTCCCTATCCTGTGATTGCATTAGTCACTGAGTGGGTTGATCAAGCTGGAAATGTCGAAGTGCGCTCGGAAAAATCTGACAAAGGCGGCACGATGCGTTTAGGTGGTCAGGCATGTCGGTTGGCGGAAGATTCACTCGCATACAAAGTTTATGGTAATCCAACCATTGTTGAACGGCATCGTCATCGTTACGAAGTTAACAATACATTATTACCGCAAATTGAAGCGGCTGGTTTAAAAGTTTCAGGACGTTCAGATCAAGGTAATTTAGTTGAAATGATTGAATTGCCAGATCATCCCTGGTTTATTGGCTGTCAATTTCACCCAGAATTTACTTCTTCGCCGCGTGATGGACATCCGTTATTTACTGGATTTATTCAAGCGACGAAAAAGCATCAGGAGAAACGTAATGCAGATATGTGATTTTGAAGTAGGTTTAGATAAACCTTTTTTTCTAATCGCAGGGCCTTGTGTTATCGAAGGCGAACAATTTGCATTGGACACCGCGGGCGAATTAAAAGAATTAACGCAACGTTTAGGTATTCCTTTTATTTATAAATCGTCGTTTGATAAAGCGAATCGTTCTTCCATAAAAAGTTATCGTGGCCCGGGTATTGAAGAGGGTTTACGAATTTTAAGTGAAGTCAAAAAAGCGTTAGGCGTTCCTGTGGTGACCGATGTGCATGAAGACACGCCAGTCGAAGAAGTGGCGGATGTTGTTGATATGCTGCAAACACCGGCTTTTTTGTGTCGCCAAACTAATTTCATTGAACGGGTTGCTCGTCAGGAGTTGCCCGTCAATATTAAAAAAGGCCAATTTCTTTCGCCATGGGACATGAAAAATGTGGTGGATAAAGCGCGGCATACAGGCAATAAAAATATTCTAGTTTGCGAGCGCGGCGTCAGTTTTGGTTATAACAATTTGGTTTCGGATATGCGTTCTATTGCTGTCATGCGCCAAACCAAGTGTCCTGTAGTTTTTGATGCAACGCATTCAGTGCAATTACCCGGTGGTATGGGCGATAAAACCGGTGGGCAACGTGAATTTGTGCCAGTGCTGGCACGTGCAGCAGTGGCGGCGGGCATTGCTGGAATTTTCATGGAAACGCATCCTGATCCCGATCATGCACCATCCGATGGTCCGAATATGTGGCCATTGAGTAAGTTGGAAAATTTGTTGGTGTGTTTGCAAGAGCTTGATCAAACGGTGAAGCGGTTTGGGTTTATTGAAGAAGTGTAAAGGTGTCATCCTGAACGCAGTGAAGGATCGCCATGTTATAACGTAGCGATCCTTCACTGCGTTCAGGATGACACAGAGTGCTAAACTACCTTTCCATTTGTTTTCTTCTGGTTGCTTGTTGCTGTCAGTGCAGCAGGCAATGAAAGTCTATTAAATAAAGCAGATAAAGATTGTGATACTCGCGCAGGTTCCACTTTGTTTTCAACGGCAGCAACTGGAGCCACTCTCAAAACTGGCAATGATTGAATTTGCTTAATAGACACGGATTTATCGTATTGTGCTGTATTAAACAAACGATCAGCCCAGGCTAAATGCGGTGGAATTCGTAACGCTTGCGGAATAGGTTGCTGAGTCTGTCGACATGCATGATGAATCACGGACATTACCCATTCATGACAACTCATTGTTGTAATGGCTTCTGGATTCGGCGTAAAAGTATCTTCACCTTTCGCTTCCCATTGAACAAATGCGGCCTCAAGTTCTACTAATTTTTTCTTCGCATCTAAACTACTGTCAGGACGAAAAGGCGCAACTGCTTCTCGATGTTTTTGCACAATGGCATTTGTTATCACAAATTTTTCTGACTGGAAACAATCCAGCGCAATTTGATAAATTCCTTTTCTTGTTTCAGGAGCCCATGCACACTTAATCAAGCCTAACTCTTTTCCTCGCACTAATTCTTCTTGTATAAGCTTAAAATGCGGATTACCTAACATGTGCATTACGATTGGATTTCCATCGGGAGATTCACCTAGCACTAACATGACATGATGACGGGTATTATCAGTATCAGCTACCGCTCTACAGTCAACTTTAATCAAGATATCACCCGGGGAAAAAGGCATAAAAAGAGATCTCTTTTAAAAAACTGATTGTATATATAATGCACAATAAAGTCAAGGAATTCGCTATTCCGTGTTGTTAATGGTTTCTTAATCTAAGGTTATGTATAATAATAAAACATTTAAAAAACAAAACGATGAGAGGCAAGCATGAGTCAGTCACGCACAATAAGAGATATATTTTCGTCAGTTTTTCCTGCAGTAGATGAAGCAACCTTAGACTCGGTATATCTTGCAGAACTGCAACTCACGCGTGCGGAATTTGAACGTCTGCTTGAAGAGCATGGCGATAAAGTAGTGCCTAGTGCCGATAAAAGCGATCCACTCAAACCATTTCGAGATTTTTTAGCAAAACGTTGGGCGCGTATTAGTGCAGTATCGAAAGTGAAATTAACTGCAGCAGATGTTTGTTATCAAACGATTGCAGAAATGTCGAAAACAGAAATCGAAACAGCAAAAAAAGAATATGCAGATGCACAAGCTAAGCTGCAAGCGAAACAAATCGCGCAACAGGAAGCAGAAGCAAAAAAATTGCAGCAACAAGAAGTCAAGGCTACTCGAGTAGAAACACCCGCAGAAAAAGAAGCGAGAAGAGAAAAAATATTTGCTGATGCAAGATTACGTGCTCAAAAGGCCGAACAAGAGATGGCAGCAAATATGCGAAGACATACTGCGGAATTGCAAGAAAAAACAAGAAAGGATTTTCTGCAAGGACAAAAAAATATTATACAAGGCGTGCAGGAGCAAATTAGAGCATCAGAAATAATACCGAAAAAAATAACAGGAGATATGACAGAAGAAATCACAGGACGAATGACAGAAGTCATCACAGAAGAAAAACAACCTAAAAAAACCATAAAACATACACCGATTGAAAATTTAAGAACAAAATTGCTCTTGAAGCGACGTTTAGTTAGAAAAATAATACTTTCCCAACCAAAAGGCACAGATTTAATTTATTCGACTGCTCCAAATCAACCAGCAAATATACTCTGCACGAATGTCGCAAAAAGTATTGATGCACAAGACAGGCTTAAATTAGCAGCATCCTTAAAGAAAGAAGTTAAACCTGAAAGTCTGAGTAAACATGTTAACTCGTTACTCATGCCAACCGTTGAATCTGTGTATTACTACTATGATGGTAACGCTGCGAATCTCATGAGTCTCGATAAACTTTCACCCGATAAAGTTATTTTGACTGAAAATGGTAAAGGCTATATTCCGGTTTTTCATACAATGATGCGTGCTGCAAAGGAAGCGAAAGAAACCGGCAATATTGAATTCAAAGCAGGTATATCAGTTGCTGGCGGTGGAGCTCGGCTCTTGACTGCATCAGAGCAAGAGCGATTACTCAATCATTCGCCCGCCGTACGAGAATTTTATCAAGCGATTAAAGACTCAATGGCTTGGAAGAAAGAACAAGAAGAATCTACAAGAAAAATTAGCATTAAAGCAGTATTGCAAAACTTTGTGGATGGTAAATATGGCAAGATGACATACTATGACTTATTTTCCTATCTTTATGAAAATTTAGACTCTGTCCAAAGAAAAAAACTTTATGCAATGGAGTTTCATTACGTGCCTCGTCCTGGAAAACCGGGTGAGAGTACTTTTGAATTTTTGACGCAAGATTTTTTTAATAATAAAACAAAAAAAGAAGTTAACCGCAATAATTTAGTTCGTTTTCTAGAAAGAAATAAATTTGCGTTTAATGATAGAAATGATCTCGATGTTGTTCCACCGATTACGATGATAACAATGGATCCTCTTGTTTTAGCAACACCTAAATTTGAAGCAGCAATGCGACACTCTTCAGTTGAATTGACACCTACCTATGGCGATGCGGGACGTCAACGGTTAATTAATCAAGTTTATAAAAAAGAACTTTTTCCAGCTGTTATTCAGGCAATGCATAATACACAAGGTGAGCCTGACATTAAAAAAATAATTGATTATTTGCAAGCGATGCCAGATGCAAAAATTTCGGCATTTGTCGCTCTGTTGCCGCCAGCAACATTGACGAAGTTGCTCTATGATGAAGCCGGTGCGGTATTTATAACGCGCGATCAACAAGAAAATGAAAATCAGCAACGAGAATTATCGAATCCGTCACCTCGTTTTTTTGCAGAAACTAGACAGAATAGTTTTTACCTAGCACAAGATGATCTTGTAGAAAGCCCAAAGTCTACTGTCGGTCGGAAAATGAGTCTTCAAGTTGAGGAAGAAAAAGCTTCGACACCGCTCGTCGTGAATAAACAAACGAGTTACAGGGGTAGACTATCGGATTGGTTGTCTAGCAAGACGACAAGTCAGGCGGATCTTAATACACAATTATTACCTCGTAAACCGAGTCGAAGTAGTAGTAAATAGAAAGCCTTTCTTAATTTTATTTTAAGCTTTCCATGCCTACACTGGGAATATGAATCTAAAAAAACAAGGAAGACCATGAGCGAAAGCCGCTGGAGCTGGAATGGACTGAAAAGCTGGGCTAACGATATCTCTCAAACACGGCCCGCACAATGTCTCTATAGTACTGGTGCGGGTCTCAGTGTAGCTGCAAGTGTCGCGTACGTCGGCGGTCTTTTATCTCCCTGCATTCCTGCTTCACTTACCTGTTGTTTTGCGAGTTCAACTTGTTTTGCAACAACTGCGATGAAATATCACCAAATTACTTCGAATGATGATCGATTAGGGAAACTGGAAAAAAAATCTGAAAGTGCTGAAGAACATATTAAAATCTTGGAAGCAACTGTTGAAAAATTAATGCGTGAAAATCAGGAATTAAAATACGCGGCTCAACAAAATGAGTACGCACATTTACAACAAATGGCAGTGCTCGACACATTGATTGCTCAAGTACCCGATGAAGATATACGTGACGAGTGTGCGCGAGTGATGGCTCCGCCACTGGAAGAGAGTGGAACGTTCGTTAAACGTTCGGGCAGTTTGCCAAAATTAGATTCGTTGCTGGTGATGAGTGATGAGCAGAAACACGAGATAAATCCTTATGTTTTGCATGGAAAATCTGGCGGCATAAAAACTAAATCACCCGAACCACAAGTCTTCGTAGATATAAATGATGTAGATGAGAGAAGCGAAAATGAAATGTTATTAATGGATTTTGACAATTTGTTTTCAGATAACCCTTCTTCTACTGTATCTTATCATGCGATAAAAAATCGAACGCGGTAGTTCCATAAGTTGTTATACCTTGCTAATCTATTAGCTATGAAATCTATGCATAAATCATGGCTTATTATTTCCTGCACTGTTTTGGTGGGTTTAATTATTTTTACCCTTTTTATTATTCCTTTGAAAAAAAACTACGATGCAAAACACATAGACATTCAAGGCTTATATCTGATAAATCCACTTCCAGTTGAAAATTTCGAATTAGTTGATCAATACAATAAACCATTCACAAAAGAAAATTTAAAGAATCATTGGAGCTTGTTATTTTTTGGTTTTACGCATTGCGATATGGTGTGTCCTGTTACATTGAATTCACTTGCTATTTTTTATAAAAATATTGAAAAAAAACTCCCAGAGAAAGAAATACCGAAAATTGTATTTATAACCATAGATCCAGATAAAGATACGCCAGAGCGATTAAAAAAATATTTAGCTCAATTTAATCCTCATTTTATTGGTGCGAGAACTTCCCTGGAAAAGACTCAAATAATAAAAAATCAATTTCATATTTACTCTGAAAAAGTTCAATCAAATAATCAATATAATCATAGTACAGAAGTGTTATTAATTAATCCGCAGTCGGAAATACAAGCATATTTTAGTTTTCCACCTCATCCAGAGCAATTAGAAAAAGATTATATTGAAATTCTTAATCGAAAACGCTCAATATCCTGAATACACTAAGATTATTGAAAAAAAGCCGCTAATTTAAAATATGCTATGATTTAATAGATAGCCTTGCACATTTCACTCCTACGAGGTGAAAAATGAGAGACGCGACTGCTTCCAATTTTCGAATCATCGTTATCGATGATAATCAATCAATTCATCACGATTTTATAAAGATACTTAAAACAGAGCAGAAAACGAAGTTTGATAAAGTCAGAGAAGAATTGTTTGGCGAAGCAGAAATCAATAATATGGCAGGATTACCATTTTTTGAAATCGATACAGCTTCCCAAGGTCAAGAAGGTGTTGAAAAAATTAAAGTGGCTTATGAAACAGGAAAACCATATGCGCTTGCATTTGTTGATATACGCATGCCACCCGGCTGGAATGGCATCGAAACGATCCAACATATTTGGGAAATTGATAAAAATATTCAAGTTGTGATCTGCACAGCCTATTCAGATTATTCCTGGGAAGAAACGGTTACGCATTTAGGCAGAACCGATAATCTGCTTATTTTGAAAAAACCATTTGATAATGTTTCTGTCCGACAATTAGCTTTTGCATTAACAAAAAAATGGAAATTGGCGGAAGAAACTCGCAACTATACGGATAATCTACAAAAACAAGTGACAGACAGAACTGTTTCACTGCAGAAATCACTCTCAATCGTTAAATCAACTTTTGAATCATCAAATGATGGCATTATTGTGATTGATAATGCGGGAACGATTGTAGATTACAACAATAAATTAATGACCATGCTGGATATTCCAGAATCTGTGTTTTATACAAAAAGAGAAGAAGACTTTTTACTGCATCTTCAAGATCAACTCGAAACGCCGAGCGAATTTGTATCGGTAATTAAAAATCTACATATAAATCCAGATCAAATTAGTATAGACGTTATTAAATTTAAAAATGGAAAAATATTTGAATGTTACACGCAGCCGCATAAGCTGGATAATAAAATAATAGGGCGTGTCATGGATTTTCGTGATATCACCAAACGCGCCAATTTAGAGACAGAATTAAAATTTCAGGCAACCCATGATTTGCTAACAGGTCTTGCAAATAGAGTAGAGCTATTAGATAAAATGAAAGCAGCCATAGAAATGGCTGAAGCGAATAACATGAAATTTTCCGTTCTTTTTATTGATTTGGATCGCTTTAAACTTGTGAATGACAGTCTCAGTCATCAAGTCGGAGATGAATTGTTAACGCTAGTTGCAGAACGTTTAAAGAATTCAATTCGACAGGAAGATGTGCTGGCAAGATTGGGCGGGGATGAATTTGTTATTCTTTTGATGAATATCAAAGATGAAAATGATGTTAAGGAAAAAGTAGAACTTATCTTCAATAATTTTCAAAAACCATTTTTGATTGCTGGTAGAAATCTTATTATGACAAGTAGCATCGGCATTAGTATTTATCCTAAAGATGGCAATCTTGTTGATTTGTTATTACGAAATGCAGATGCCGCCATGTACAATGGCAAGGCGCAAAAAGGTAATACTTTTAAGTTTTATACGGATGAAATGAATGAAGAAAGTCTCGCTATTCTTGATCAGGAAGTTGAGTTACGCCGCGCAATTGCAAATAATGAATTTTTTCTGGTATATCAACCACAGCTGGATTTAACAGCACAAAAAATTGTTGTGGTGGAAGCATTACTGCGCTGGAACCATCCAACCAAAGGCATTTTATTGCCAATCGATTTTATTCCAGTCGCGGAAGAAACGGGGTTAATTATACCGATTGGTGAATGGGTCTTAAGAAAAGCATGCATGCAAAATCTGGAATGGCAAAAAGCAGGCTTACCGCCTATTCGTGTTGCAGTCAATGTGACATTACAACAATTCAAACATTATGATTTAGTCAATGCCATTGATAAAATTTTAAAAGAAACGAAGCTTGAACCAAAATATTTAGAAATTGAATTAACTGAAAATATTATTTTGAGTAACACTGAAATTATAAAAGCGACTACAGAATTAAAAAAACTCGGTGTTGTTATCGCAATTGATGATTTTGGAACGGGCTATTCGAGCTTAAGTTATTTACATAAAATCCCGTTGGATCGCTTGAAAATTGATAGTTCCTTTATAAAACATATCCACTCACCAGATGATGATGAAGTCATTATCCGTGCCATTATTGCGATGGCAAAAAATTTAAATCTTGAAGTTCTGGCAGAAGGTGTAGAGACAAGAGATCAATTAAATTTTTTAAAAAAATATGAGTGCGATGATATTCAAGGATTTTATTTTAGTTCACCATTGACGTCAGAAAAATTAACCGAATATTTAAGGCATCCGGAGAAATCAATCACAAAGGATTTTAAATAGAGGCATAAGATGCAGAGCGATTTTTTTCAATTAGTCGATCTTCCAGCTAATATATACACTGGATCCTATGATATTAGTCTGGTTTTTCTTTCATTTCTGGTAGCGGTCGCGGCTTCTTATATTGCATTAGACGTAACGGGAAGAATAAGAGATATCAGCAATACCAAAACAAGCAGTTTATTGTGGTTATTTGGTGGTGCGATTGCAATGGGTTCTGGTATCTGGTCTATGCATTTTATTGGAATGTTATCGTTTACTATTCCAGGATTATCGTTGCGTTACGATTTATTTTGGACGGGATTATCTTTGCTTGTGGCGATATTGGCATCTGGTTTCGCGCTTTATTTATTGCAATCCACTAGAGTTCGTATTGAGCATTATATCGCGGGTGGCATTATTCTAGGGCTGGCGATCGCTGCGATGCATTACACGGGAATGGAAGGAATGTTGATTGCGCTTAATATTCGTTATCTTCCCGCATTATTTTTTGTATCCATTTTAATTGCAATCGTTGCATCAGAAGCGGCTCTTTGGCTTGCCTTGCGAAGTAATCAAGTTATTTTAAGGTTACGTAACCAGTTCAAAATTGGCAGTGCGATTATTATGGGCGTTGCAATTTGTGGCATGCATTACACGGGAATGGCGGCATCTGTCTTTACACCACTTTGCGCACCGTCAACTTCTCCTGAAGCAACTTCTCTTGATCCTACGTTGCTTGCAATTGGTATCGCGGGGGTTACATTTGTTATTTTAGGAATCGCATTTTTTGCATCGACTTATAAAGAGACGATCAACCAACAACAATTTGAAAAAGCGCGTCAATTAGGCATGGCTGAAATTTCTGCGAGTGTGTTACATAGTGTTGGGAATGTATTAAATAGCGTAAGTGTCTCAGCGAATGTTGTTTCAGAAAAAATCGCCAGTTCAAAGTTATCAGATCTTGATAAGTTAGCTGCTTTCTTTGAGAACGATAAAGAAAATTTAGCTACTTTTGTTGCGAATAATCCAAAAGGCTTGCAAGCCTTGCAATATATTAGCGTGCTTGCTGAATGCTGGCATGCTGAGAAAAAAAATATTTCGGAAGAAATGACAAGGCTGATGAAGAACATACAGTTAATCAAGGATATTGTTTCTACCCAACAAAGTCTCAGTAAAACCAAAGAGTTTGAAGAAATTGTTTCAATTAATGAGTTGGTTGAAGAAGCATTACTGATGACAGGATTGGAGAGACAAAAAAATATTAAAGTGAAGAAACAGTATGGCGTAATCAAGGCAGTTAAATTAGATAAAGTTAAATTGATCCAAGTGTTTGTGAATATATTGCGTAATGCAAAAGACGCGGTTAATTTATCTAAGAATGAAAATAAAATTATTACAATCCATACTTATGTTAAGGATTCCAATTGCCGAATTGAAATTTCGGATAATGGTGTTGGTATTGAAGAAAAACATCACAACCGAATTTTTAATTATGGTTTTACTACAAAAGAATCAGGCCACGGATTTGGTTTGCATACGAGTGCTTTGGGCGTTAATTCGTTGGGTGGTAAAATGGAAGTTGTTAGTAAGGGAGTGGATCAAGGGGCGACATTTATTGTTGAGATTCCTTTGTAATATAATATCGTCATCCAGCGACGCTTTTTGTAGGGGCGGGCCGATTTGTGCGCCCGGCCCCCCTAGTTTTTTTTTGATGGGGGGCCCAAATGTGCGCCCCCACAAAACGGGGGCGGGTGGGCGGGTTTTTAAAA
>CAZAXX010000051.1:0-3912 GCA_964489265.1 uncultured Coxiellaceae bacterium | reverse complement strand
TCGTGAAGGCTGTTTTTTTTGTTCAATCTTTCGAGCTGCTATTTTTGTCCGTTTTTTATCTCGGTGATCATTCGGTGAGCTAAGGATGACAAAGCCTTATGAAAAGTAAATGACGGTGTTTACAACGCCGCAATCTTCTCCAACTGCTGCGTCAATTTCATCATCAACGATTGAATCTCCGCCAATCGCGCACGTTCTTTTTCCACTACATCATTCGGCGCGCGATCCACAAAATTTGGATTTTGTAATTTCGCTTCAGCGCGTTCTACTTCTTTAACTAATTTGGCGATTTCACGATTCAAGCGACTCGATTCTTCTGTTTTATCAATCAACCCAGCCATCGGAATTAATATTTCCAATTCACCGACTAAAGCGGTTGCTGATTCAGGCGGCAAGTCTTCTTGTGTGAGCCACGTCACACTCGCTAATTTTGCCAATGTCATAATCAAATGTTGGTTTTGTTCAAAGCGTTTTTTGTCAAAATCAGTTCCTTTGTTTAATAAAACAGAAAGCGATTTTGCAGGCGAAATATTCATTTCACTGCGCACAGTACGAATCGCAATGATCACATTTTTCAGCCATTCCAAATCTGCTTCAGCCACATCATTTTTTAATGCAGTTGCATAAATTGGATAAGGTTGTTGCATGATGGTTTTTGCATGGATCCCAGCGAGTGGCGCAATACGCTGCCAAATTTCTTCAGTGATAAATGGCATGATGGGATGTAGCAAACGCAAAATAGTTTCAAGCACCGTCACCAACGTATGTCGTGTACCACGCAATTGTTCAGCAGTACTATCAGCTGATGTTAAAATCGGTTTGGAAAGTTCGAGATACCAATCGCAAAATTCATTCCAGGTAAATTCATAAATCGTTTGCGCTAATAAATCAAAACGATATTGCGAAAGCGCAGCATGAGCGTCTTGAACGGTCGTTTGCAAGCGTGACAAAATCCAGCGATCTGGTAAAGATAATTCACCTGGCGCAATTTCTTTGTCCTCTACATTCATCATGACATATCGCGCGGCATTCCATAATTTATTACAAAAATTGCGATACCCTTCGAGACGGCCCAAATCAAAACGCACTTCGCGTCCATACGATGCCAGCGCGCAAAAGGTAAAACGTAATGCGTCTGTGCCAAATGCTGAAATGCCTTCCGGAAATTCAGAGCGAGTCGCTTTTTCAATTTTTTGCGCCATCGCTGGTTGCATTAATCCGTAGGTGCGTTTATTAATTAAATCTTCCAGTGAAATGCCATCAATCAAATCCAGTGGATCCAACACATTTCCTTTTGATTTAGACATCTTCTGGCCGTGTGCATCACGAATGAGTCCCGTAATAAACACTTCTTTAAATGGCACGTTGCCCGTAAATTTCAAGCCCAGCATAATCATGCGCGCGACCCAGAAGAAAATAATATCAAAGCCAGTCACTAACACATTGGTAGGATAAAACGTTGTTAATTCTTTCGTTTCAGTCGGCCAACCTAAAGTAGAGAAGGGCCAAAGTGCTGAAGAAAACCAAGTGTCTAACACATCGGTTTCCTGGCGCAATGTTACTGTCGCAGCTAAATTATTGCGTTTCCGCACATCATTTTCATCTTGCCCTACGTAAATATTTTCTTTCTCGTCGTACCAAACTGGCACACGATGTCCCCACCATAATTGACGGCTGATACACCAATCTTCAATATTATTCAGCCACTGAAAATAAGTTTTCGACCAATTTTCCGGGATAAAACGAATATCACCTTTTTCAACGGCTTCTATTGCGGGCGCAGCCAATGGTTGCATTTTCATAAACCATTGTTGCGTGAGATAAGGTTCAATGATGACATCGGATTTTTCACCGCGCGGCACTTTCAGTGTGTGTTTATCAACTTTCTCAATGAGGCCTAAAAATTCCAAATCCGTCAAAATTTGTTTGCGCGCAGCAAAACGTTCCAGACCGCGATAAGGCGTCGGCGCGTTTTCATTGATGTGTGCATCAGGCGTAAAAATATTTATTGGCGTTAAACCATGGCGTTGTCCCATCGCATAGTCATTAAAATCATGCGCCGGCGTGATTTTGACACAGCCGCTACCAAATTCTTTTTCGACAAAATCATCTGCGATAATGGGAATCGTGCGACCGGTTAATGGTAATTGTACGTGTTTGCCAATGAGATGTTGGTAACGTTCATCTTCTGGATGCACGGCAACTGCAACGTCACCCAATAATGTTTCAGGACGTGTCGTTGCAACCGTGATGTGACCTGTATTATCAACGAGAGGATAACGAATATGCCACAGCTTACCTTCTTCTTCCTGACTAATCACTTCTAAATCAGAAATTGCGGTTAGCAATTTTGGATCCCAATTCACAAGACGCGTGCCACGATAAATTAAACCTTCTTCGTAGAGACGAATAAAAACTTCACGCACTGCATGCGACAGTTCATCATCCAGCGTAAAACGTTCGCGTGACCAATCCATCGACGTACCTAACCGACGAGATTGTCGAGTGATCGTGTCGCCGGATTCTTCTTTCCATTCCCACACTTTTTGCACGAACGCATCGCGTCCCAAATCGTGACGGGTTTTGCCTTCCAGCATTAATTTGCGTTCAACCACCATTTGCGTCGCGATGCCGGCATGATCTGTGCCGGGTTGCCAAAGTGTATTGTCACCTTGCATGCGATGATAACGAATCAAAACATCCATCAGTGTGTGTTGAAAACCATGGCCCATGTGCAAACTACCCGTGACATTGGGTGGTGGCAGCATAATGCAATACGGTTTACCTTGCTGGCTGGGAACGAAATAATTATTTTTTTCCCAGGTTTGATACCAGTTTTGTTCGATTGCTTGTGGATTATATTTTGTTTCCATAATTAACTTTCTATTGCCTGTAATTTGTGAGTATTAATTTCAAAACCGGCGCTGCGATAAGCACGATAACGTTCGCGACCGGCTTCTTGTGCTGTATTTTCATTTGTAATGAGTTCCAGTACGCGCATAAATTGCGAGTAGAAACTTGGAATTTGTTGACTGAGATTAATTAAAATATCTCGATGTTTTTCCGGTGTTGCATTGATGCCAATTTGAATCGCAGGAGCAGGATCTGGACCTTCGCCATATAGATTATGCGGCAAAAAACTATCGTCGCGATAAGTCCACAACATTTCATCCAACGCATGCGCTTCTGTTTGATCTTCTGTGTGCACATAAATCCGATGACGTTGCTTGTAGGCTTTTTCAATCAAGCGACAAGCAAAAAGTAAACGCGAATTTGCGTTGTTATCAGGAAGAATGTAGAAGTCGATTTTTGGCATAAGAACCTATTTTTCACACCGATTTAATAAAAACTGCGCTAGTAACGGCACAGGGCGACCTGTTGCATAACGATCATTACCGCCCATCATCATGGCAGCAGTTCCTGCGACATCCAAGTGTGCCCAATGAAATTTTTTCGCAAAACGTGACAGGAAACAGCCGGCAGTAATAACACCTGCTGCACGTCCGCCTACATTCGACATATCGGCGAATGGACTTTTTAACTGATCCTGATATTCATCCCATAACGGCATCTGCCATGCGCGATCGTGGCTTTCTGTACCAGCTTGTAATAATTCATCGGCAAGTGGTTGATGATTAGAAACGAGGCCTGTTGCATGTTGTCCCAGTGCAATCACGACAGCGCCAGTTAACGTGGCAATATCAATCACTGTTTCTGGTTTGTAACGTTCAACATAAGTTAACGCATCACACAAGACCAAACGACCTTCTGCATCGGTATTCATGATTTCGACAGTTTGGCCTGACATTGTGGTGACAATATCTTCAGGTTTGCAGGCTGTGCCGCTCGGCATATTTACAGCGACGGCTAATAGACCCACAATATGAAGGGGTAATTTTAATTCTGCTGCGG
>CAZAXX010000050.1:0-19292 GCA_964489265.1 uncultured Coxiellaceae bacterium | reverse complement strand
TCGCGACGATATGTTGTGAACCCCGCCAGGTCCGGAAGGAAGCAACGGTAACAGCAGATTCGGGCGCCGAAGTCAGGCTGATATAGGCTGCCTCCATTATTTTCCTATCCGCTAAAATCACTTTCCGGTAAAATCATGCGTAAAAATCGGAATGGAACCTACTTTTATGAGTTATCAAGTACTTGCACGTAAATGGCGCCCAAAGAACTTTCAGGAAATGGTTGGGCAAGAACATATTTTGCGAATGTTAATGAATGCGCTTGATAACCAGCGCCTGCATCACGCCTATTTATTCACAGGCACCCGCGGTGTAGGAAAAACTACGCTGGCGCGTATTTTTGCGAAATGTCTGAATTGCGAAAGCGGCATCACCTCTAATCCTTGCGGTCAATGTGGCGCATGCCAGGCAATTGATGCTGGGAAATTTTTAGATTTAATTGAAGTGGATGCGGCATCGCGCACTAAAGTCGAAGATACGCGTGAACTGTTGGATAATGTCCAATACATGCCGACGCAAGGTCGTTTCAAAATTTATTTGATCGACGAAGTGCATATGTTATCAAACCATAGTTTCAATGCACTCTTAAAAACGCTGGAAGAACCGCCCGCTCACGTTAAATTTTTATTAGCCACAACCGATCCCAAACGTTTGCCAGTCACTATTTTATCGCGTTGCCTGCAATTTAATTTAAATTATGTTCCGATCGAAAAAATTGCCGAACAACTTGCGCATATTTGCAAAACTGAAAACATTCAATTTGAATTACCCGCACTGCAATTAATTGCCCATACAGCGGATGGCAGTATGCGTGATGCGTTGAGCTTGCTCGATCAAACCATCGCGTTTTGCAAAGACCAGATCACCACCGTCGATACGCAACGCATGCTGGGTAGCGTCGAGCAAGATGCGCTTTTTCATTTATTCGATGCGCTCGCAAACCAGGATGGAAAACAATTATTAAATGAAATAACTCACATCGCGCAACAAGTGCCTGACTTTAATCAATTACTCGAAAATTTATTATCTATTCTGCATAAAATCAGTGTGACGCAAATTATTGGCGAGAACACGTATGAAAAAATTACCGAATTGAGCAAGCGTTTTTCTGCTGAAGATATTCAACTTTATTATCAAATTGCACTCATCGGACGGCGCGATTTAGCATTGGCACCTAATCCACACATGGGTTTTGAAATGATCATGTTGCGCATGCTCGCATTCAAACCGGTTACGACGCAAAAAAATATTTCAACAACAGAAGCACTACCCGTCATTGAAAAAACTAAAACGCCCGTAGCAAAAAAAGAAATTCCAGCACCTTCTTTACAAACGATGTCTACCCAACAATGGCCGGAAATTTTAGCGAAATTGGAGCTGTCCGGAATGGCGCTCGCACTTGCATCGAATTGTGCAATCACCACATTGTCTAACGATCAAATTGAATTATCACTCGCTGCCAAACACGGTTCGTTGCTCAACAAAAATTTACACGCGCGCATGGAACAAGCATTAAGTCGGTATTTTGCAAAAGCAATCACACTGAAAATTAAAATTGCTAGCGGCGAACTCACGACACCCGCGCAACAACAAGAACAAGCCAACGCGGAACGACAAGCCGATGCAGCTGAATCGATTAAAAATGATTCCCACGTACAAAAAATCATGGGATTATTTAATGCCACACTCGATGTCAGTTCTATCACGGCAATTGATCCTGTTCTCTCTTCCTGAGATCTGTTAACATTAACGCTATTTTTATTTATTAATATAAGTGGAGCTAAATACAATGAATAAACCAATGAATGAAAAACCCGGCTTGGGCGATTTGATGAAAAAAGCGCAAGAAATGCAGAAGAAAATGCAAGAAATTCAAAAACAAATCGCTGAAATGGAAGTAGTCGGTCAATCCGGTGGTGGACTCGTAAAAATCGTTATGACTGGCCAACATTTTGCAAAGCGCGTCACATTGGATCCAAGCTTGTTGAAAGAAGAGAAATCCATTATTGAAGATTTAATTGCTGCAGCAATTAATGATGCAACGGGTAAAATTGAAAAAGGCACACGCGAAAAAATGAGTGCTTTAACCGGTATTAAATTACCAGATGGTTTTGATTTACCTTCTTCTTAATACGGTCACTATGAAATTTAGTCCCCTGCTAGAACAATTAATTGAAGCCTTGCGTTGCTTACCGGGTGTAGGCCCGAAAACAGCGCAACGCATGGCGTTTCAATTATTGGAACGCGGCAGGGACAATGGCAAACATCTTGCGAAAACGCTGCAAGCTGCCATGGAAGAAATCAATCATTGCAAAAGCTGTCGCACATTTAGTGAAACTGAAATTTGCAAACTATGCGCTTCACTCAATCGCGATCGCGGACTTTTATGCATTATTGAAAGTCCCGTTGATATGGTTGCTGTGGAGCAAATGGGAAGTTACCGCGGTTTGTATTTTGTCTTGATGGGACATCTGTCGCCACTCGATGGAATTGGTCCTGATGATTTAGGCATGCGCGAACTCAATCAGTTACTTTCTGCAGGTATGATCAAAGAAGTTATTCTTGCCACTAACCCAACGGTGGAAGGCGAAGCAACTGCGCATTATATTTCTGAGCTTATCAAACCTTATGCGATTAAAGTCACGCGCATTGCGCATGGTGTGCCTTTGGGCGGTGAACTGGAATATATCGATTGCGGCACTCTCGCGCGTGCGTTTGCTGGTAGGGATCTTGTTGAATAATATGCTGACGCGTTTATTGATTTTTTTGTTGTTATTTTTTTCTTCGCCACTCTTCGCAGATGAATTAATTATTGAGCCCGATAACGGACGCGAACCGATTTTATCGGCTATTCAAAATGCAAAATCATCGATCGCACTCGTCATGTATGGCATGACTGACGAACGTTTTACGCAAGCTTTAATTCATGCAAAAAACCAGGGGAAATCCGTGCAAATCCTGCTGGAGTCTGAACCTTACAAAGCATCTGATGAAAACCATAATACCGTGCGGGAATTGCAAGCTGCGCAGCTTGATTTACATTGGCCGGATAAAAAATTTAAATTAACTCATCAAAAAACATTTATCTTCGATCAGCATGCTGCGTTAGTCATGACATTCAACTTAACGCATTCCACATTTAGTCGCGAACGAAATTTCGCATTGCTCATCGACAATCCCGATGAAGTACGCGAGATTCAACAGGTTTTTACGGCAGATTCGACCCATCAAAATAGCACGGTACAAAATCCTAATTTAGTTTGGAGCCCGAATAACGCACGAGAAAAAATCTTAAAGTTAATTCAGGATGCCAAATTTAATTTACAAATTTACGCTCAAGACATTAATGATTACCAGATGGTCGGCGCACTAGCAAAAGCTGCACGGCGCGGCGTGCATGTCGAAATTATTATGTCGGCTAAATCAGAAAAATATAAAAATAATAAATTAGCTTATTTACGCAGGGCTGGCGCTACGATCAAGACAAACCCGCGCTATTATATTCACGCCAAAGTCATGCTCATTGATCATCAGCGTGCATTACTGGGTTCGATTAATTTCACAAAATCTTCTCTCGACAATAATCGTGAATTATCGGTGCTAACGACAGATAAGAAAGTGCTTCAGCAATTGGATAAAACGTTTGAGCAAGATTGGCAGGATGCACAAAAACCGGGTAGAAATAGAAATTGGTCGGCATCTCATTTATTGCGGGAATGGAAACAGATACAACGCTATTTGTAGGGTTTTTGTCATCCTGAACGAAGACTTTGTCATCCTGAACGAAGTGAAGGATCTCCGAGTTATAACAAGGAGATCCTTCGAGCAAAAAGCACTCTCAGGATGACAACAGCCGTTTACCTCATTTTAGAACCCGGGCTTAATTGTGCAGCAGGGGTTAAATCATTTGGCTGATTTGCTTTTGGAGAGGATGATCTAGCTCGAGGCGATGGAAAAGAAACAAAAGGCTTATCAGAAACTGAAGGCAATTCATTTTGATTAGTTTTTTTCTTCTGCTGATTAATTTCATGTTTTAATTTTTGTTCCGCAAACCCAATAAAATCGTTAAATTTATTAATATCCGACTCTTCAAAACATCGACTCACTTCTTCATTCAAAAGCGCCGTTTTTAAAGTATCAATAACTTCGCTTAAGTGTTTAATATAACGGCTAGGGTCTTCCTCATCATCCCACTTTTTTTCTAATATTTCTTCTTTTTCCATGTCGCGTAATTTTATTTTTAAATCCCATACCACCGCTTGTTGTTCTTCGAGGCTTAATTCTTTTGCTCTATTAGATTGCATATTGATTCCCTTACATGATTATAAAAATTGCCTATTTTGATTCTGAAGCAAGCGTATCAGGAATATTTGAAGGTGCAAAATAGTTTGAGGGCAAACTGTCATCGCGGGCAAAGCGAAGCAACAGAACATTAAGAAGAACGAGGAAAATAATCTCTTAGCTTGACTATCGTCTGATCTGTCTTTGTCTTATTAGGCTCATCCAATCCTGCAAAAAGCCTCAATCTATGGTTGTTGGAACCGAAACTACTTAAAGCATTACTAATTTCTTGATGCGTAACAGGCGTATTGAGATTTTCCTGAGTTATTAATTTGCATAAGCTTAGTATTTCCTGACTAGTACCGCCTTTAGAAAGAATCATTGCGAGCGTTAGATGAGTCAACATTTCAGGTCCAGGCCTAGGCATATGCACCACAACCGCCTTTTTTTCTTCTTGATAAAAAAATCCTTCTTTTTTCTGACGCATTGTTTGTACTTTGGATGCAAATTTTTGAAAATCCTCTAACGTTGATTTTCTCCACAAAAAAGTTGCAATATAACCTGTGATAACTGAAGTGATTTTCTGCTTACCTAATGCCAGTCCTTGCAGTAAAAGAGTTTGTATAGCTGGCGTTAGCCATCCTGCGAGCTCAAGCTCTGTAAAATCTAATTTTTTCGCGCGCACCTTAAATTCAGTCGCATTACTAAGTAGTTTGACTGACCTAATCTTTGCTGCATGTAATTCATTTATTAAATTAGCTGATGGTGTTGGTGATATACATTCACGAAACAATCTTTGTATAGTTGCTTGATCCGGATAGCTTCTTTCAGACAAATTCTGATCGTGAAGCAGCCTTGTTAACATCAGATCAACTTTGGTCGGATAAATTTTTGCAACCTGCTCCAAAAATTCATAACCTTCTTGAAAATGATCCTTTTTACCAAAACCCTCCATGATATGATCTAATAAAGAATTGAGCTGGACATCCGTTATGTTTTCTTTTGTTAATTTCCCTAGAAGAAAATGCAACATTTTAATGTTTCCGTCGATCGCAAGACCAAAAGCAATTTCACTCAAAACAGAATGTCCGTCCGCAGCAGATATCTTTTTTGCTTCTTCCCAAAAATAATAAGCTTCTGTTGCATAACCAGCTTGGCCAAAAAATTGACCCAACATGCCTAACATATGAGTCACTAATTCAGGATCGACTCCACCATCATTCATTAATTTTACAAATTGCAGTGCTTCCTCTATGCAATCATTACTTGCAAAACCCTTTGCAATCTCTCTCAGTAATGCTTCCTCATATCCCGAATGATTTTCAGTCATCTCTTGCAAAAGAGTATAAGCTGATGCAACATCACCTAGCGCAGCAAATCCATATCCCATATAACTATCAAACATATGTTGATACTCAGATCGTTTGGTGACGCTGGCGCCACGAAAAAAAGGTGTTCTATCGACTTTATACGCTGCCGCTTTATACCCAGCCATCGCTAGACCACGTACATTGTACTCAGTGTGATATTCATCTGAATGTAATAATCCAGCCTGACCTAAGCCTTCAGATACCAAATAGTCAAGTTCACGACTAATTATGTATATATGCATGCTTCTAAGCTTAGCTAGAAACCGAGGTATTAAAACGTCATTTCCGGTTTTTGCATAATGCAGGATGATTGTCTTTATCAGTGAATTTAGAGCCTCTTCCTCGTTTTTTTTCAGAGGATAGCCGTTTCTATTACATAATTCTGCAAAAATTTCATCAAAAAATGTATTCACATTCATAGCACCATTTAACACAAGACCAGCCGCTATCTGGTTGGCTACTAAAATCATTTTCTCAAGTGATTGTTCGCGTGCAAGCTGTAAAATTTCTTTGGCTTTTTCCAGATCGCCGCGCTGTGCATGACCTAATGCTGCATAACTCCAAATAGAAAAACTTTTATTGTCTAAAAATATTTTAAGCTCTCTCGCTCCCTTTTCTCCCGCCAACGCAAAGCCTTGCGCTATTTTTTTTATTACCGCATGAAGTTGCAGAGGATGCTCTGCCCTAACCCTTTTTAACAGAGCATAAACTTCATCACTATGTCCACCACGCGCATAACCAAAAGCTGCTTCGGCAAAAGACCCACCTTCGCCCAACAAAAAATTAACTGCATCTACATTTTTTTCAAAAGCCAGCTTGTTGACAGGACTACCCATTTCTTCTTCGCGCCGTATGTTGATGCAAGCAAATTGCTTTGCGTAGTCCAATCGCTCTTTTCTTTGATCGATTGGAGCGATTGCAGCCTGATAGATGCTTTCAAATGGATCTTCTACTTTATGTTCTTCTTCATTAGCATGCATTTTGTTATCTCCTCATTATCATACAGGCGGGCCATCCCCACCTTTTTTAGGCGGCCCTTTTGGAGCTGGTTTCACTACTGTTTCAATTATTTTTGTAAATAAATTCCTGGGCGGCAATGTCCGTCGGCCGAAATGCTGACGCCGTGTAGATTCTTGTTCATCACCTAAATATAATTCAGGATCCTCAAAGATATTTTCTGCTTGCGGATTCGTGATGATCACACCAAGATCGAGAGCACGCTGTTTTCCTCTTAATTCGTAATTCCGATTGCTAGCTTCAAATCGGTTTTTAATATATGGATCTGTTGCAGCATTGGTAAAATCACTCTCATAACGTTTCAACACGCCATCTAATTCAGTCATTTCTCTGGTTAAGGTATCTGTGACTTCTCTATTTTTGATAAGCATAAAAAGTGTATTGAATTTATGATAATTTGCTTTTAAATCGAAATAACATTGTATCGCATACTCAATCGATTCTGTTGTCTCCCGATCAAGTTTGATCTCATGTTCCAGAGAAATTCTCCCCATAGCTGTATGCAATTCCGTGATCATTTCATAATTTACATTTCTAAAAGAATTAATATTGTTGTAAATAATCATATTTAAACTTGCTTCGCGATTTTTTAATTTTTCCCATAATTTAGGATAAGCAAGATGCGTAGAAATTTTTTCAACGAGCTGTTGTTCTTTTACTAAATCTCGGGGATTTTGAGTTTTTAACCATTGTAACTTCAGTAATGAAAATATATGCTCCCGTATCTCCTCGTCCGTCCCCTGAATATGTGAAAATAATTTCACATCGATCGCAGGACAGATGCTACGTTTTTCGTGTTCTTCTGCAATTGTTGGATCAAAGAAGGAATAAAGAATAGTTAAACTGTTCTGATCTATTCGATTTAATTCAAGTAATTCAAGCTCAGTTAAATTCGCTAAACAAGATAAACACGCATTATTCATCCCTGCTATTTCGGTGATGCTGGCACTTGCTTGGATTTCAATACTACGCAGAAAATCTTCGATTTTTTCTAAATATTTTTCTTCGGTATGATCTCTTAGAAAAGAACGATCAGCAGATTCGGTCACGGTATAACATAAAAAATTCGCACAAAATTCACTTAATTCAATTTCAAATTTACCGGATTGTCTATCATCAAAAGCAATTCCTGACTCCATGGTATAAGCACGCCCTGATTCACCCCAAGGATTACGCATCACAACAAAATTAGCATAAACATCATTAATTACACCCAGCTTGTTAACCACACGTTGTTTTCTTCTCACTACATCTAAAATGGTATACGCATGATTTGCATGCAATCCAGTCACAGGTTTAGGATATTTCTCAGGTGTCGATGCTGTGACTAACTTTCCTTGCGCTAATGCTTCTCGTAAATCATCATACGTTTTTTGCTGAAAAGCATTATAATCATCTGCAAATGGTTCACCGGGCGTCTTTAAAAATTTTTTAATTTTAAAATAAAAACTCATTAACTCAGTATCAGGCGATTTGCCTTCAATTATTTCCTTAAATTTGGCTGGTTCATATTCTTGTAGTAACACCAATTTTGCATATTGCGTGAGAACCTCATCCTCTTTCATTTCTTTAAGAAATAATTCTCTTAAATCATTCATGAAGATTTCATTTTCAATCGCATTTTTTATAAGTGATAAGGTAGCTTGATTTAAATCAACACCTTGTTTAAATTCAGCCATTGTTCTCGCTGTTTTTACTTCATTCTGAGCCGCTTCACTGAGACAATTTGGGATATCACTTGGTGTTATGCTGTAACTCTCTAAATTATTTCGTGTTGAAGAGAGACCCGTTAATGTTTTGAAAGCCACATCATGAATGATGAATGCGCAAACTGAACTAACGGATTGATCAACCTCTTGACCGTAATCTTTATTCCCAAGTGCTGCAAAAGCCGATTCCAAAACATGCGCCCATAATGCGCCATGGCCACTTAACGATACTGCTTTTTCTTCAACAACTCCCATCAGTATGGCAGGCATTACTTTGACATAGACGGGTTCACTTGTTTTAGGATCAAATAAGCGTACCGTCACTAAACCGCGCTCATCCTGATACATCATGCCACGAATAAATGATGCGCCATGTGGATGAGTTAAAATCGCTTGTATGACTGCTAAAAGACTACAGTCAGGAACATACATTTGTTTTACTTCTTCAATGGATGGCGATTCTTTACGAGGAAATAATTCCTTACGGACAAATGCATAATGTTCATCACTATAAATTAAATAATCTTTAGCCGACATATGACGAGGAAAACGGATGTGGTATGACTTATCTGTTTTCACTTGGCGTTGTGCTTCAGGCAAATCCATTTGTGCTGGACTGTTATCTCTTTCGTAAGGTGTAATAATAAATTCTTGCGGACCAGGATTTAATCGATTAAGCGGTTGAATAATAACTTTAGTTCCTCTGGGAAATGTTTTATCTGCCAACTTGATTGCTTTTTTCAATTCGCCTCTAACGCCAAGATCCGTCTGCTTCGTATTTTTAATATAAAGAGACTGTGGCAAATGACCATGTGGAGAAATGTTTGGATGCCTTGGTTGCATAATTAATACAAACCTCCATCACGAAGCACGGGGATGTATTTTTAGTATATAACAGAATCAATATTCGGTTTGTCGAAGAAAAAACGGGCACGGGCACGCGCGCGGGCTCGGGCACGTAAAATCAGTGAGTTACGCTATAATGCCTAATGTAATCTGGAGCGAAATGCAGCAGTTACACCTTGCGGCGTTGTTAACTCAAATTTTGGGATGTCGATAGAGAAACTGGTATCTTCCAGCGTTTGCAAATCATAATGCCCTTCCATCGTTCCTTGTGGCGTCGTTAATTGGCAAAAACTGTTATACGTAAATTTTTTCCCAGGTTTAATGATAGGCTGCAAACCGACAACACCAGGACCACGCACTTCTTCAATGTGTCCTGTCATGTCAGTGATCCGCCAATAACGATTTAATAACTGCACGATCTCTTCACTTTCATTCACGACAGTAATTTCATATGACCACAAAAAACGTTGGGTTTCTTGCGAAGATTGTTCTGGCAAATAAGTTGAGTGAGCGGTAATCCGCATATTTATTTTTTTCATTTTAGACCTCACGCGAATACAGTGACGATTAGGACAATAACGATATATGCGATCAAACCTAACAGTGCACCACGTGGGGTAAACTTGATTTCATGCGATTCATGATCCATAAAATACCTTTATTGTTTTTTGAAAAATCATTTGGAACATTATCATTCTCGCTACACTGTCATTCCCGCGAAGGCGGGAATCCATCCAGATGGATCCCCGCCTTCGCGGGGATGACAATGCTCGCGGGGATGACAGTGTCCCAGAAATGACAGTGCTCCACGAATTTAACCATTATATCTCAGTTTTAACTGTCTCAAGCGCATTCAATAATTTCTGATGAATACCGCCAAATCCAGAATTACTCATGACAATGACATGATCTCCTGCCTTGAGATGTTCAGGCAACTTTTCTACTAACGAATCAACCTGATCAAATAACAAAGTCGGTTGTTTAAATTTTCCAAGTATCGCTGCTAGATCCCAATCTGCTTCAGGTCGTTTGCAAACAACGACATCAGCATCTACCAGCGCAGCTTGCATTGCGTCTTTATGCACACCAGAACGCATGGTAAACGAACCAAATTCCAGAACCGCAACAATCCGCGCCTCTTTACCCACTTTTGCGCGCAATCCACCGAGAGTCGTCGCAATCGCAGTTGGATGATGCGCAAAATCATCATACAAAGTAATCCCGTTAACTTGCCCTTTCACTTCAAGACGGCGTTTTACATTTTTAAACTGACTCAATGCTTCAATCGCAGGCGCGATTGGCGCGCCGGTATGTTCTAGCGCCGCTAAAGCCGCCAATGCGTTTTCTACATTATGCCGCCCGACCAACTTCCAATTGACTCGTCCCACTGTAATTTGATTTTGCAATACTTCAAAACAACTACCATCTTCTTTAATCAGACGCGCTTGCCATTGCCCACTCTTACCACCAAACGTAACCAGCGGTGTCCAACAGCCTTTTTGCAACACATCCTGCAAATTCTGATCTTCCGCTTGATGAACAATCCGACCATTACCCGGCACTGTTCGCACCAGGAAATGAAATTGTTGTTTAATGGCCGCTAAATCAGGAAAAATATCCGCATGATCAAATTCAAGATTATTTAAAATTAAGGTCTTTGGACGATAATGCAAAAACTTGGAACGTTTATCAAAAAACGCGCTGTCATATTCATCAGCTTCAATCACAAAAAATGGATTTTCGCCTAATCTGGCTGAAATACCGAAATTTTCTGGCACACCACCAATTAAAAACCCAGGCTTTAATCCAGAGGATTCCAATAACCAAGTTAAAATACTCGTTGTTGTCGTCTTTCCATGCGTTCCAGAAACCGCTAACACCCAGCGGTTTTTTAAAACATTTTCAGCGAGCCACTGAGGCCCTGAAATATACGGAATATTGTGTTCCAAAACATATTCCATCAAAGGATTACCGCGCCGAATCACATTTCCCACGATCACATAATCAATCGATGGATCCAAATGCGCTGGGTCATAACCACTTAATAAAGTAATTCCTTCCGCTTCCAATTGCGTACTCATCGGTGGATAAACCTGTTGATCCGAACCCGATACATCGTGCCCTGCCTGTTTAGCCAACACAGCAAGACCAGCCATGAATGTCCCACAAATACCTAAGATATGGATGCGCATTTTTTGATCCTCTGATTTATGTTCCTGTTGGGAGTGTGATAGTATTATAAAATAAGGATTAACCCAAGGATTTCAGTGATGACAATGGATGATATTCATTCCTTATTTGAGGCAATTACTGATAGCGCTGTGTTGCTCGACAGAGCTGGGCGTATCGTCGATTGGAACCAAGGCGCTACTGCTCTTTTTGGTTATCCCAAAAAGGAAGTTTTAGGTCGGTCATTAAACTTGATTTACCGACAAAATCATCCCTTCCCCAAAATCATTCAAGACACCTTGCCCCAACAAAAAAAATGGATCGCTGAGACCGATTTTATTCGTAAAAATGGTACGGCAGGCACGTGTAAAACTTCCGCGACCCTCATCAATAATTCACAAAACAATAAACAATTAGCATTGATCATTCATCAAAATATGACTGCTCAGAAACAAGCTGAAGCAGACATGTATAAACTCAATCAAAAAACCGCCTTAGAATTAAATGAATGTCTCGAATTATTTTATATTAATAATGCATTGCTCGTAAAAAGTTATGCCGTCACCGAGCAATTAGAAAAAAACTTACGGGAAAGCGAATTGCGTTTTCACTTGCTTGCTGAAAATGCGACAGACATGATTTCCAGACATTCACCCGACGGAACTTATTTATATGTATCACCTTCCAGCAAAACATTGCTGGGTTATTCCCCTGAAGAATTAATCGGAAAAAATGCCAATAAATTTGTGCACTATGAAGATGTCGGCAAATTAAAAAAAGCGTTTAATCGCCGCAAAGAAACTTCCAGCTACCATATGTTTACTTATCGAGTCTATCGCAAGGACGGTGAGTATCGCTGGATTGAAAGTAACATTCGTATCATTCGCGATGAAGAAAGCCATGTGATTCGAGAAGTCCAATCCGCCTCACGCGATGTGACAGATCATATTCTGGATAAAAAAGCCCGTTTGCGTGGTCAGCAACTGGCGCATGTATTTCGTCTCAGTACGATGGAAGAAATGGCCTCGGGCATGGCACATGAAATCAGTCAACCACTCGCAGCCGTCGTGAATTACACGCAAGGTTGTGTCCGCTATTTGCAAAAAGACAGTCACGATCGAGATCAATTAGTCGAAATCATGAATAAAGCCGTCGCACAAGCAGAACGGGCGGGCGAAGTCATTCATCGTCTCAAGAATTTTTTCTGCAAAGGGCAATTGGTTAAAACACCTTTCAAAATTAATGGATTGATTCGAGAAACGGTGACATTGATTCGTAACGATCTCAATCGTTCAAAAACCAAAATTGAATTTGAATTTGCGAAAGATGTTCAACTCATTTCTGCCGATCGAATTCAGGTACAACAAGTCTTATTAAATTTGGTTCAAAATGCAATCGAAGCCATGCATGTCATCGATCCGGGCTGCCGAAAAATTCAAATTCAAACTAAAATGCTCACGCAAAAATCGCTGGAAATTACCGTCAGCGATACTGGCCCTGGTTTTAGCAAAGAAAATGCGCATAAAGCATTCGAACCGTTTTTTACTACAAAAGCCAATGGACGTGGTATGGGACTCGCCATTTGCCGTTCTATTATTGAAGCGCATGGCGGACAATTTCTTATTAACCCTAATTCTAACAATCACAGTTGGATACGATTCGTACTACCCACTCACTAGGAGGGCGTTATGACGATGGACCCTATTGTTTATGTTGTGGATGATGATCAAGCGATGGTGGAATCGCTTTCGTGGATCATTGAATCCGTTGGCTTGAATGCGAAAACCTATACCCGCGCGCAAGATTTTCTGAATGAATATGATCCCATACAACACGGCTGTCTTTTACTCGATGTGCGTATGCCTGGTATGAGCGGTCCTGAATTACAACTTCGTTTGAATGATCAGGGCGCCACGTTACCGATTATTTTTATCAGCGGTCATGGCGATGTTCCACTTGCAGTCCGTGTCATGAAAGCAGGTGCCGTGGATTTTTTAACAAAACCATTCAACGATCAAATTTTATTGGAAAGTATTAATAAAGCGTTACGTCTTGATAAAACCAATCGTGAAAAACAAGAAGAGAATGCACAAGCTGAAGCAAAATTCGCATTACTTTCACCACGTGAAATTCAAGTATTACAAGGTATCGTTGCTGGCAAACAAAACAAAGTGATTTCAGCTGAATTAAATATTTCTTTAAAAACGGTTGAAGCCCATCGCGCCAGCGTGATGAAAAAAATGAGTGTGAAATCGGTTCCGGAATTAGTAAAACTGGTCTTAACGAATGGTGTGCAAGAACCTTTGAGTGAAGATTGAGAAACCTGATTGATCAATATTTATATCTTAAAAATTATTTTGTTCTATTGAAAAACAAACTGTACTTTTTTCGTAAGTAAAAACCCTAGTCTGCACTCGGGTCTCTGATGAGCTTCCTCTTGGTTTCCTCCAATTTCCACTAGTCATTATTAGTGAGATCATGAGCGTTCCCCCGTTGAAAAATGAGTAGTAAAAGAAGCTGAGATGGGAAACCTAACACTTAAAGTAAGGGAGAAAGCAGTCATGAGTGAGCCAAAAAATGTGTTACTCGTTACGAATTCTACTACAGAAAGTGAAGTTGGACTAATTAAAGAAGCGTTTGCACACGCAAATAATAATGGATTCGAAATAAAATTAAGTCTGGTGCACGTAATCCCTAACTTACCAGCTTGTTATTTTAATATTCCTTCCATGGCGCTTTTAGCAGAAAGTTATTATGAAGAAGCGACATTAGCTCTGAACACCATTGGTGATGCATTAAATATCAATAAAAAAGATCAATGGTTAATTACCGGTAGAATTAAAACGGAAGTGTTACGTTTAGCGAATAAACTTAATACGAATTTTATTTTAGCCAGTAGCACGAGCATACAGGATTTACATAAGTCATTCTTATTCACTTGGAAAGACAATAGCGCGACACCAATCAGAAGCATTAGTAGTTTGGTTAGCATTTAAATGTAAATGATGTCACTCCCTTATATTGTTCTGATCAAACAACTCGCTTGGTATTTAAAAAAATAGCAGGCGAGTTTTTTTTAATCCTACTTTGAAAAAATAAAAAACAAAATAATTTTTTTCTACTTTTTTTTTCACGATTTCTCTCGCAAAAAAAATTTATTCGCTTAGAATACAACTCGTTAAAAAAATTAATTTTTTTTATGAAACTTAAAAAAAAATTAATGGCATTTATTTTGTTTTTTATATTTTTATTATTTTTATAAATGGAGAGTAACTATGGATACACGTTATACTGGGGAAGAAAAGGAAACGTTATTAGGCGCAGACCATCTTCAGCCTCTGACACAACCATCATCTTCTTCTAGCCTTTCTCAACCTTCTACTCCTGTTCCGGCTCAGTTTCGTCCTACTACTGACGAACCCGAACACCCGACTTTTGAATTTAAAATAGCACCTCCAATACTTCAAAGAAAAGCTAGCGGCGTAGTTAATGTAGCCAAGAAAATGGAAGATATCATCAAAGAATACACCTTTGATAAAGTAGACGGTGACATTGTATTTTATAACAAAGCAACTCCAGCAGACTTCACAGGTAGCCCAAAAACAGAAGACTATTATAATCTTCCTGTGACAACAAAATTTAAAGTAACTCATACAAATCCGTTCAGCTCATTTTTTAGAGGACTTGCAGCAACCTGGGGTATAAGACACATTATTGGCGCTACTTTCGTTGAAATACCTGACAAAAGCGTTGGATTATATACTGCAGGCGATGGAAGAACTCATTATCTGCTTGGCGCCGGAAAACAAGCTATCTATGGTGATCATGGCGCAAAACTTCACACAGTCATTCCCGTCAAGAGCAATTTTGCATTTGGCGATATGGTTGTTACTCACACGCCCCAAAATCAATTTACTCCCGCTACACTGGCAGATGACAAAGGCGTACTACATGAAGGTTTACTTCCAGGCGGGACAAATGTAGTAAAAACCACTGAATATAAATTTTTAAATAATATAATCCAACCTAAAAAACGTAAAGTAAAAAAAGGACAGGAAGAAAAACACTTAGAAGTCAAAGAAGTTGCAGCACCAGAAGTAAAAGCACAAGAAGTGGCAGATGAAAATGCGCAACGATTTTTACTCGGCAATAAACTTTCATATGATCCAAGCATCACAAAAAGATTCCCTATCGGTGCACATGGAAAAGAAGCAGTCAATATCTATGATAGAAAATTCATGCTGCTTAAAAAAGACGGTGTATTTAGAGCAGTGCTTGGACCTGATCTTGAATTGGCAGAACCTAATAGTTTATTTGTGTCAGATAGTGATGATCCAGACAGCTACATGGCGGTTAACGCATTTAAAAAAATAGAACTCAATAAATTACCTGCCCAGAGCTCTAATAAAAAGCAGGTTTTTTACAATTCAACTTATCTGTTTGAAGTGACAAAAGAGCAAGAGGGCGGCCAAAAAACTCTAGAAACGTCTCTAGATGCACTCAATCTGTTTCAACGCGGCTGGGGACCATCAAATACATTCATCAGATATGAAGATGATGTAAGCAAACAAACAGAGTGGCCTGATCAAGATAAAGTTGTGCAGAAAGCACAGGTAGACTATGTTGCAGCATTCTCTTTCGATGATCTAGAAAACGAACTAATTCCCTTAGATTTATTGAGCAAAGAAGCTTTAAATAGCAAAGGTGGCAAAGTAGTACGAAACTTGCTGCAAGAAATGGCTAATCACGGTCTGACGCTGCTCAAATGCGAGATTACTCTTCCGACCAATGAGCAGCTCGATAAGATAAGACAACAGAAAGCTGATGAGCAATTAAAAATAAGCGAAGCACTGAAAGCAACCAGACTGGCAAATGATAACGCACTTAGAAAAATACGAGAAGATAAACAATCTAACGATGAAAGAGTTAAACAAGAACAAGCATTGGCTCTTGCTGCAATAGAAGCAGAAAAAGCTCAGAATGAAAAAAATGCTGAATTAGCAAAAAAGAGATTGGAAATTCAACAAAACAAGCAAACAGCTGATTTAGCGATGCGAGAAAAAGAAGCTGCACTTGAACTTGCTAGAAAAACAGAGGAGGCGAAGCAAGCAAAACAGGAAGCAGAAAATAATCTCACGATAGCAAAAACAGTTGCACAGCAAACAGAAGCTGCGGCGCTGGCACAAGCTGCCTTAGATAAAGCACAAGCTGAATCAGCCGATAAAATAGCAAAAGAAAAAGCAGCGGTTGAAGCGTTTAAAGAATCTCAAAATCTACAACGTGAGCAAGAGAAAGCGCAACATGAGGCGAAATTAGCTCAAGATAGGCAGGTATTAGAGGCTCAAAAAGCAAATAATGCAAATCAGTTAGCTATTAAACAAGCAGAAGCTGCTCAAACTGTTGCGCTTGATAAAGCGGCTGCAGAGCTGCTCCGAACACTTGCAGCACAGAAGGCAACAGTAAGAAACGATACTGACAAATTGAGCAATGAAGCCAAACTCGCTGCAGATAAAACGGATGCAGAAGCTAAAGCGGCAAAAGCGAAACAAGATGCGGTAGACGCTGCAAAATTGGCGAAATTAACAGCTGATGCTGCCGCAAAAACCTTACTAGATGCCGAGGAAAATAGAGTCAAACTTGAGGCGATTAAGGCAGCAAACGAACAACTTAGGTTAGAACGGGCTGAGGAAGAAAAAAGAGTCGTCATTGAGAAAGCTAAAGCTGATGCTGCTTTAAAAACTCAACTCGAAGAGCAAGAGAGAAAAGCTGCTCCTGCGACGAAGAAAAAAGAGCTTGACATTGCAGAAGATATTACTTTGAAAGCCAAAAAATTAGAGGCTGAACAGGCTGCAAAAATAGCAGACCTCAAACACCAGAACGAACTGGCAATTCAGGCAAATGCATTAAAAGCGAATGAACTTAAGTTAGAACTTGATCGAAAGGACCAACTAGCTAAAGCAGATCTTGCAATAAAAGTTGCAGAAGCTGCAGCAGCTAAACAACAGGAATTAGACCGTTTAGAGGTAGAACAAAAGAAAGCTGAAGTTGAAGCAGTAAGATCAACAGCTCATATCGCTGCTCGATTAAAAGCGCTTGGTGAGGTACTTCAATCACCTGATCGTGTCGCTGAAGTTCTCAAAGGTGAAAGCGAGGTGGAAAAAGTTAAGCATGCTAAAGTGCAACCATTCCCACCAGCAGCGCCTGTGACGAATGTGATTAGTTTGCCAAAAAACATGGATGCGGCTTCTGCTGCTGCAGTGAGCTCTTATTTGCAGACGCAAACACCGTATAATATGTATGCATCGGCAGCTCAACCACCTATGAGACAAGCCAATACAAACAGCGCAGATGGACAAGAGTACCAACCATTAAGTCCATCAAACGCTGGACGATAAGTACGTGCAACATCTGGCTACGCAATGTAGCCAGATGTTTTTCTCTTCTTTCATCCTCTTGCTTTCACAGTAAAAATCAGTATATAGTCACGCAATTTTCTAAAATTCGGAGCCTCATTTTATGTCTCAATACAATGCGTTATACGCACAATCGGGTGGTGTCACTTCTGTGATTAATGCTTCTGCGTGTGGTGTTATTCAAACGGCAAGACAACATCGTGACAAAATTGCCAACGTGTATGCTGCACGTAATGGAATTATTGGCGCATTGACAGAAGATTTGATAGATACATCATTCGAGACCGATGCAGATATTGCAAGTTTGCGTCATACACCTGCGGGCGCGTTTGGTTCTTGCAGACATAAACTCGGTTCATTTGAAAAACACCGTGCGCAGTACGAACGTTTAATTGATGTTTTTTCTGCGCATAACATTCGGTATTTTTTTTATAATGGTGGTGGTGATTCACAAGATACCGCAAATAAAGTTTCGCAAATTGGCCAACACTTAGGATATCCGATCACTTGCATTGGTATTCCAAAAACAATCGATAACGATTTACCTTTCACTGATAACTCACCTGGTTTTGGTTCTGTTGCAAAATATGTTGCCGTTTCTATTCGCGAAGCGGGATTGGATGTGGCATCGATGGCACTTACGTCAACTAAAGTTTTTATTTTAGAAGTGATGGGTCGCCATGCGGGTTGGATTGCAGCAGCAGGTGCGCTTGCTGCAGAAAAAGAAAGTGATGCGCCGCATATTATTTTATTTCCAGAAATTGCATTTAAACCAGAAGCATTTTTAGAACGCGTGCAACAGTGTGTGAAGAAATACGGTCACTGTGCGATTGTTGCATCAGAAGGAATTCGTAATGCGGATGGTACGTTTATTTCGGACTCCGGTTTGGTTGATGCATTTGGTCATAAACAATTAGGTGGTGTTGCACCTGTTCTAGCGCGTTTAGTGAAAGATAGTTTAGGTTATAAATATCATTGGGCACTTTCTGATTATCTCCAACGTTCTGCGCGTCACATTGCATCGAAGACTGATGTGGATCAAGCGTATGAGCTTGGCAAAAAAGCGGTGGAGTTTGCGCTGCTTGGGAAAAATGCGGTGATGCCGATTATCGTTCGTGATTCTAACCAACCGTATCATTGGTCTATTGGTGAAGCGCCGTTAGAAAAAGTGGCGAATGTTGAAAAGAGTATGCCAGAAGATTTCATCACAGAAGATGGTTTTTGGATTACCGAAAAGTGTCGTGAATATTTGCAACCATTAATTCAAGGCGAAGATTATCCACCGTTTCATAATGGCTTGCCGCAATATGTGCAATTGAAAAATGTTGCTGTGGCTAAGAAGCTTGAGAAGAGTTTTCAGATTTGATCATTCATGTAGGGGCGGACCCCCGGCATGTTTGTGGCCGGGGGGGCGCCCCCGGGGGGGCCCCCGCAAGTTTTGGGGCGGGGGGGCGCCCCGGAAACACAAAAAAAAAAAAAAAAAAAACAT
>CAZAXX010000049.1:0-19421 GCA_964489265.1 uncultured Coxiellaceae bacterium | reverse complement strand
ATATTGGCACTGCGCTGGTTGCCGATCAACCCGAACGTTTTGATGTGATTGTAACGTCAAATTTATACGGTGATATTTTGTCAGATGTCGCAGCACAAATTGCTGGATCGGTTGGTTTGGCGGGTTCTGCGAATGTAGGCAATCATGTTGCGATGTTTGAAGCGATTCATGGTTCAGCGCCTGATATTGCCGGCAAAAAAATGGCGAATCCATCTGGCTTATTAAACGCAGCCATTCAAATGTTAATTCACATCAACCAACCTGAAACAGCCATGCTGATTGAAAACGCCTGGTTAAAAACATTGGAAGATGGCATTCACACGGCGGATATTTATTCTGCTGAATATAGCAAACAAAAAGCGACGACCGATGAATTTGCGGATGCGGTCATTGCACGACTGGGTCAAAAGCCTGTGCATTTCAAACCGGTTGTGTATAAACAAAATATTCAGGCAAAAATTGAATGTTATGGTGCGAAAAAACAAGTTCATGCTAAAAAAGAACTCGTCGGTGTAGATGTTTTTATTGATAATCCAACTTTAACTCCCACTGAAATTGGCGAGAAACTTTTGAAAATGTCTGGAAAATTAAAGCCGATTATTATCACCAGTCGTGGTTTAAAAATCTGGCCCGATTGCATGATCGATGCACCTTATGCGAATCACTGCAGTTGTCGTTTTCAAACAGCCGCTGATACAAAAAATCTAACTGCAACTTCGCATCAAGATATTCTTCAATTGCTAAAACAATTTGATGAAGCGGGTCTTGATGTGATTAAAACAGAAAATCTTTACACGTTTGATGGAAAATTGGGGTACACCTTAGCACAAGGACAGTAATGGGGGCGGGTCCCGGCATTAAGTATGCCGGGATAAAATTACAAAAATGTAATCAAATTTTGCACATTTCTTGCTGATTATTTCTTTTATTTCTGATAAAAATAGTTTCATTACAAAACGAAATAGAGGAGAAACTTCATGAGTGACGCAAGAATGTTGAATCTACTTGGATATACTGAATTAAGCAATGGAAAAAAAGAAGCGGCTGCTGCAAAAGCGGAGCAAAAAGTGCATGCTGAACAACAAAAACGTATTTTAGAGCAAATGCAAAATAGCTTATTGAATGCAGCATCTACACTCACCAATTTAACACTTGCAATGAGCATGATTCCAGTAACAACACCATTAGCTCACATCGAAGAAAGTTCATTAGTTTTTCATGGAACAGCGGAAAATTTAAAGACTGCATTTGATGAAATGACAAATGAAAAAAACAAAGAACTATTTCAAGGATACAAAAACTTCCATAGCTGCTTAACGAAAATTCGTAAACTCCAAGCAGATATTGATGCTTATCTCAAAAAAGGTGAACCGAAATTAAATAATGCAAAATTACGTAGCGACCATGCTGAATTGACGAGTAAATATAATGAATTTAAGACAAAAAATTCAGCGTTAATCGACACATATAACCGGTATGACAGCATGGTAAAAACAGTATTAGAGCATGTTGAAGAACAACAACAACTGCAGATCTTTCGTCCGAAATAAGCATTTGTCATCCTGAACGAAGTGAAGGATCTCCATGTTATAATACAGAGATCCTTCACTTCGTTCAGGATGACACTTTATTATGACAGAACACAGCGGTTGTATTTTAATTTCAACCCCCCAAAAAATCATTCATGAAAATTGCTTCGGCTATGCTGATTTTGCAAAAAAAATCCCAATCGCCACCGACACACAATTCCTCATCGGTTCCGTCACCAAACAATTTGCTGGCGTTGCTATAACAAAAGCACTCTGGGATAAAAAAGTAAACGATATTCAAGCCGAATTAAATAAACCAATCGCACATTATCTCCCGAGTCATCATACATTATGGAATGGCGCAATGCCGGCTTGGGCAAACATCATCACGTTACATCACTTATTAGTGCATTCATCCGGCATCGTCAATTACAACAGTTTACCTGGTTTTAATAACCAAAAATTTACAACAGCCGCCGACATTATTTCTTATTTTAAAAATCACGCATTGGAATTCACACCAGGCGAAAAATTTTCTTACTGCAATTCGGGTTATTTTTTATTAGGCGAAATAATTCAAGAAATCGCCCAAGAATCGCTTGATGTTTATCTCGAAAAAATTTTCTTCGCGCCATTTGAAATGCATTCAACTCATTTCCCAATGCAAGGTACGGTCGATGATCTGATTAAAACCGACAGCAGATTTAAAAAATTAGCACGCGGTTATCAATACGACATCGCCAAAAAAACTGCTGAGCTCTCAGAAATTCCGCGCTATGAATCCATGAACATACCAGGTGCGGGCGGTAGTCTCATCTCAACTGCGGAAGATTTACTAAAATGGAATAATGCATTATATACAGGAAAAATCGTACCAAAATCAGTATTAGAATTAATTTTAAAACCTTACCTCGTGACAGACCGCGGCGATAGTTTTTATGGTTATGGTATTGAAATCATGAAAGCAGAAAACGGTGATGAATATTATTCTCATCGCGGCGGCATTCCAGGCTTTCGTTCTATTTTGACGTATCTGCCTGCGTCGCAAACTTCTATTATCATGTTACAAAACATCGTTTCAAATGATGAATTTATCATTCCTATCGTAGAAAAAATGAAAAACACGCTCACTCCAACAGAACTTGTCAAAACAATCGAGACCCAATATCCTACCATTCCTGAAAATAGAAAACGTTTCGAACTCGTCACGCTGTATGACAATATTTTATTAAATCTACGTTCCAGGGATACGTTGTAATGCATGCACATCAAAAAATTGCAATCATCGGCGGTGGCGCGGGCGGGATTGTTGCGGCCAAATCTGTCCTTGAAGAAGGATTAACTTGCGATGTTTTTGAAAGCGCATCCACAGTTGGTGGTGTATGGCGACCGGATGGATTAGCCTGGCCAAACATGCGTGTCAATATCTCACGCTTTACCGGCGTTTTTTCCGATTTTTTATGGGAACAAGCATTTCCTGATAGCGTTATTCAGCCTTATCCCACTACGCAAGAAATGCATGCCTATCTTTTAGCTTATGTTAAACATTTCAAACTGGAACCTTACATCCATACCATGCGACGCGTCACGCGGGTGACGAAAAATGCGAACGATTGGACGGTTTGCTGGCGAGAAGGCAATACAGTTAGCCAAGAAAATTATTCAGGCGTCATACTTGCTGCTGGACGTTATCAAACGCCAACTATCCCACCGTTTGCAGGCTTAGAATTATTTAAGGGTGAAAAAATTCATAGCGCAGCCTATCGTTCAGCGGAACAATTTAAAAATAAATCTGTGCTCGTTGTCGGCGGTTCGCTCAGCAGTGTTGCAATTGTCGGAGAACTCACGGGATCTGTGACGCATCTGATAAGACGACCACGCTGGATCACACCAACGCAACTTTTTTTAACTGAATCTAACTCCAAAATACCTGGCGATTTGTTTTATTCACGCACGACCTACCAAGCCAGAACATTTGCTTGGTACATGAAACACTGCGGCAAACAAAATGCGTTTTCTGAATGGGAAATGAAACCAGACACACCAGCAGGCCGCAACGTTGTATCCGATGTTTATGTCGAAAAATTACAACAAGGTTTTATCAATGTCATTTCAAGTGAAATTGATTCATTTTCTCAATCTAGCGTTAAATTAAAAAATGGCCGCACACTCACTCCCGATGCCGTGATTTTCTGCACGGGTTATGAATATGACTTTTCTTACCTAGATGCAGAACTTGCGACTGAAATAAAAAAATCATTTCTTTGTTATGAAGATACTTTTCATCCTAACATTCCTGGCATGGCATTCATCGGTATGAATTATCAATCTCGCGGCGCAATTTTTCCTTTAGTTGAATTGCAAGCTCGTTTTGCTTCGGCCGTATTTAGTCAGCGTCTAGCATTACCTTCATCACAACAAATGCAAGCGGCTATCGCAGCTATGCCTGCGACGCGCGATGGTTTTACTTTCGCAACTGCACTCGCTAAACAATTAGCTATTCTGGATTTTGAAAAATTATCTCAAGATGATGCTAATTTACATAAATTAATTATGAACGGCGCGATCATACCAGCCCACTATCGCATTCATGGCGTGGGCAGCAATATGACACTTGCCAAACAAGCGATTCTGCTTACTGAACATTTTAGACAGAGTTGTTTTAATCGTAAAAAGTTTTTCACTCAACCTGATTCCGAAACTAAAACAGAAATAACTTGCTCTAACCAAAAATTTTCTTCGCCAGTCCTTTCACATTTATAACCAGGAATTTTATGCGCAAATTAACAATATTATGTACCCTGCTTTTAATGACAAATTCAACCGGCGTTTTCGCATCTAGCAGCTCATGCGATGGAACCCAGCAAAATCCTTGTGTTGTAGAAGACACTGAAGACAACACGCCTGACGTCAAAAACTGGCGCGATTCGTATATGCTAGCGGATGCCTATCAAGGTAATGTAACCGGATTAAAAAATATTTGGATGTCAGGCAGTGGCGCACCCAGCGAACAAGGATTCAAAACCATAACCGATGCTATTAAAAAAACCACGCAAGGTAACGTGAAAAAAATAATTGATGTCGATTTGCGAGAAGAAACCCACGGTTATCTAAATCACAATGCCATTAACTTAACGAGTGAATTTGACTGGATTAATCTGGGAAAATCAACCGCAGAAATTTTGACGCTTGAGCAAGACTGGCTGCATTTTCTTGGCAATCAATCGACTATTTACAATGTATTAATATCAAAAGATTTTAAAGCAGGAAAGTTTACTGGCGGCAAGGATATTCCCGTTACATCAGTCAGTAACGAAGAAAAAATTGCGACGAATGTTGGCATGCAATATGTGCGTATCACAGTGAGTGATCATAGAGCGCCGCATGATTCGGATGTTGATAAATTTGTTACGCTCGTGAAAAATTCATCTTCTGATACTTGGTTGCATCTACACTGCCGCGGTGGCGAAGGACGCACAACCACCTTTATGGCAATGTATGATATGTTGCGCAATGCAGATAAAGTTTCTTTTGCAGAAATTCTAAAACGACAGGCTGCGCTGCCACCGAATTATGATTTAACCAACGTGAATCGTCATGATCCGCGGTTGACGGTTTATTATCAGGAACGATTACAATTTCTGAAAGATTTTTATCAGTTTGCAGATGCATCTTTGCGTGGCTATAAAGGAACTTGGTCTGAGTGGAAAGTAAGAACGAATCTCAAGCCGAATCCGACGTCGCCCGCTGCAACCGATCACGAATCGCATCCCACTCAGAAAACTCAGGAACCATCTCAACAATAATTTGTTTAAATTGTTTTTTATCTAACTCGCGCAACACAAAATATAAATCATGCGCATAATCTGCCGCGTTTTGCGGCATTTTTTTGATAAAAACGCCTGGGATTTCAACAGAAATATCGCGTAACGAAACAACTGCCAACGGTTTCTCAATCTCGGTTGCTAACAAGTCATCAATTTGCTCCGCACGCAGTAAAGTAGTCTTCGTGCTTGGAGCATAATGTGATTCCAGTGAACCTGACACTCGCGGTGCATTTTTAGCTTTGCTGCCAATCGGCTTTTGTAACACTGCCGCAATCGCAGCCTCACTAATCATTCCAGGACGCAAAATTACGGGAGAATCGCCACTCACATCCACAATCGTCGACTCCACACCGACCCTGCATTGACCGCCCTCTAAAACAAGATCCACCTCATTGCCCAATTCCTCACGAACCGCATCTGCCGTCGTCGGACTGATTCGACCAAATCGATTAGCAGAAGGCGCCGCAACCCCACTCCCAAAATTTCTCAATAACTCCAATGCAACCGGATGATTCGGAACCCGTAAGCCAATCGTATCTTGTCCGCCCGTCACCAATTCATTTACATCCTGTGCTTTTTTCAAAATAAGCGTCAAAGGCCCCGGCCAAAACGCATGCGCTAACGCGAATGCAGTCTCAGACACATCGCGAGCCCAGTTCGATAATTCCGCCACAGCGGCCAAATGCACAATTAACGGATGGTCGATAGGTCGTTGTTTTGCAATAAAAATTTTTCGCAAAGCGGCTGGATTACGCGCATCCGCAGCTAATCCGTAAACTGTTTCTGTTGGGATCGCGACCAAACCGCCCTGTCGTAAAATCTCAACCGCTTTAGCAATATCATTTCTTATCATGCGCATTATTTCTTCTTTATTGAAGCGCACATCTTATGTAAGATACGGATCATGAGCAACCCTGAAGATACAATACAATCCGCAGACGACACAGCCCCTATCGCGATGATACGTGGACAGGCGTTCACTGTGCTGCCAAAAGACCTATACATCCCACCCGATGCGATGGAAGTTTTTTTGGAAGCGTTTGAAGGTCCGCTTGATTTATTGTTGTATTTAATCAAGAAACAAAACCTGGATATTTTGGATATTCCGATTGCGGAAGTCACTCGGCAATACATGGAATATGTTGAATTAATGAAAGAAATTTCACTGGAATTGGCTGCGGAATATCTCGTCATGGCTGCCGTTTTAGCTGAAATAAAATCACGTTTACTTTTACCACGGCCTGCAAATCTCGAAGGCGTTGAAGAAGATCCGCGTTCCGAATTGATTCGTCGGTTAATGGAATATGAACGCATTAAAAAAGCCGCTGCTGCAATCGATTTATTGCCACGCCATGGTCGTGACACCTATGCTGCACTTGCCGAAAGCGACGAAGTAGTCGTGGATAAACCCCAACCGCAAGTGAGTTTACAAGAATTAATGTCGGCATTAGTTGATGTTTTAAAACGAGTAGAACTGAATGCTAGTCACCAAATTCAACGCGAACCCTTGTCGGTGCGTGAACGCATGACGCGGATTTTATCGGCTTTGCAAGAAAAAGAATTCATTACATTCAATAGCATGTTTACGCCAGAAGAAGGACGACTTGGCGTGGTCGTTACTTTTTTAGCAATGCTTGAATTACTCAAAGATCATTTGGTTGAGTTCGTGCAAACGGCTCCATTTGCGCCTATCCATTTAAAAGTCGTGAACGCTGAGGTACAACATGACACCTGAACAATTACAACAAATTCTTGAAGCAGCCATCATGGTCGCAGGTCGACCTCTTTCAATTGCACAGATGCAAAAATTATTTGATGAAGGTCAAGAACCTGAAACAGCTGCGATTAAAAATGCCTTAAGCGTGCTGACTGAACGTTATGTCACGAGTGGTATCGAATTAAAAGAAGTCGCGAGCGGTTATCAATTTCAAGCTCGAACCGAATTGAGTCCCTGGCTTAGCAAACTCTGGGAAGAACGTCCGCAACGTTATGGCAGAGCTTTACTGGAAACGCTTGCATTGATTGCTTATCGTCAACCGATTACTCGCGCTGAAGTGGAAGAAATCCGTGGCGTGACTGTCAGCTCACATATCACTAAAACATTGTTAGAGCGCGAATGGATTCGTGTATTAGGTTATCGTGATGTGCCTGGCAAGCCTGCGCTTTATGGCACAACCAAAGGATTTCTCGATCATTTTAATTTAAAAAGTTTAGAAGAATTACCTACGCTGGCTGAACTGAAAGATTTAGATAGTCAAGAAGCCAAACTGCAAGTTCAACTCGAATTGAATGCATCAGAAACCGACCCAACAGAAGAAGAAGTTGCACCTACCGAAAGTGAAATAAATAATAATGAGTGAAAAAATTCAGAAAGTTTTAGCTAATGCGGGCTTAGGCTCGCGCCGAGAAATTGAAGAGTGGTTACGTCAAGGCAGAATTGCAGTCAATGGTGAAATCGCTAAATTAGGCGATCGCATTACACCCGATGCAAAAATAAAAGTCGACAATCGCGAAGTCAAATTAATCAAAAGCACTGCGCAAAAGTGCCGGGTTTTACTTTACCATAAACCAGAAGGCCAAATTTGCACGCGCCATGATCCAGAAGGTCGTCCGACGGTATTTGATCAATTACCGATGTTACGCAATGGCCGATGGATTACGATTGGCCGTTTGGATTTTAATACATCGGGTGTTTTGTTATTAACAAATAACGGTGAACTCGCCAACCGTCTCATGCATCCATCTTCTGGCATTGAGCGCGAATATGCTGTGCGAATCCAAGGTGAAGTGACACCTGCCATGTTAAAACTCATGAAAAAAGGCGTCAATCTCGAAGATGGTCTGGCGCATTTCGAACAAATTGTTGATGCTGGTGGCGAAGGCACGAATCATTGGTATCACGTTATGGTCAAAGAAGGTCGTAATCGTTTGGTTCGTCGGTTATGGGAATCACAGGGTGTTACGGTCAGTCGGTTAATTCGCATACGGTTTGGTTCAATTACATTGCCACGCATGTTGCCGCGTGGGAGATGGAATGAATTGACGTTTGAGGAAATTTCTAAGTTATAAAATTTGTCATCCTGAACGAAGTGAAGGATCGTCATGTTATAACGTGGCGATCCTTCACTTCGTTCAGGATGACAACCACGCAATCCACCAATACCGCAGCGGCGTCAAACTAATTAAATTTTCCAACACCAAAAAATCACTCGCCTGAATTTCCTTTAGCGTTTTCCGCGCAATTTCACAACGAATCAACAAATGCGACAATGCTTTACGTTGCGCTCTCGTCAATTCATTAGTTGCTTTTCGATAAGCTCGCTCAATCTTGTCCACTTGATACTGCAACAAATTTTTAATTTCCACCGTCGTTTTCAACTCATGCAACATGGCACTTGAAACATGAAACTGCGTCATTTCATCGAGCGGAAAATAAATAATATTGCGCTTCGCATAAGCATGCAGATGCTGGATGTAATTCGCAAGTTCAATCACCAACATCAATTGATAAATTGTTTCTGCTGAAATTGTTTTATCAACACCCAGCAATTCGTGAATCAAACATTCACGCTGACCGGCTGTTCGAATAAAGTGAATCACAACATCTTCGAATTTTGCAAAAGGCGCTGGAAATAAATTTTGTTCTAAAGCAGCGATGATTGTTAATAATTTTTCGTTGAAATTATACTGCCGCAATACACACATCACCGGATGACTCGGTTTGTCTGTAACAACTTCACTACGCCACCAATTAAATTTTTTCACAGCCAACTCAGGATCGTTGCAGGTGAAAACAACATCTTCAATTTCTTGATAAAAGGCATGCACCGCTACCACTAAATCACGTTGCGGCAACGCTAACCGACGCAAACTATAATAAAGCGCCGTATCGGGTTTCGCCGCTTTTTCATAGCAATATGCAATCGCTTGGTCTAGGTTATTCTTCACATGCATCCTTTAATTCAAATAATAATTGAAGCGCCTCACGCGGCGATAACGCATCCGGATCTAATTTTTGTAATCGAGTGAGAACGGGGTGCGGTTCTGCTTTTTTTTCAATAACAGAGAACAAATCAATTTGTTTTGGCGGCACATGCGCATCTTTTTCCAAAGCACGCAACTTTTGTTTAGCTAACTGAATCACTTGCCGCGGCACCCCCGCCAATTGCGCCACTTGTATTCCATAACTTTGATTCGCAGGACCATCATTGACAGTGTGCAGAAAAATAATTTTATCATTATGCTCAGTTGCGTCGAAATGCACGTTTTTGACGGTATCAATTTCTTCAGAGAGTGAAGTCAATTCAAAATAATGCGTCGCAAACAAGGTGAGTGCTTTTAATTCCCGCGCTAAAAATTCCGCGCACGCAAATGCGAGAGACAAACCATCAAACGTACTCGTGCCACGACCAATTTCATCCATCAACACTAAACTATGTTGTGTCGCATTATGCAAAATATTCGCGGTTTCTGTCATTTCAACCATAAAAGTGGAACGCCCACTTGCCAAATCATCTGCTGCGCCAATGCGTGTAAAAATGCGATCGACTGCGCCAATGGTTGCTTCTTTGGCCGGGACAAAACTACCAATATGTGCCATCAACACAATCAACGCAATTTGTCGCATGTAAGTTGATTTGCCACCCATGTTTGGGCCAGTGATAATCAACATGCGTTCTTTCCCTGTCAAATGCACATCGTTTGGCACAAACGGATGCGTCAACACCGATTCCACAACTGGATGACGTCCAGCCTGAATATGAATATCTGTCTCTGCCGCAAATTCAGGACACGCTAATTCCAGCGTATCGGCACGCTCAGCAAAATTGGTCAACACATCCAATTCCGCCAACGCTTCAGCGGAAACTTGTAAAGGATTTAATTCCACATTAATTTTTTCGAGCAATTCATCATATAAAACTTTTTCACGCGCCAACGCTTTTTCACGACTGCTTAATGCTTTATCTTCAAATACTTTTAATTCAGGTGTGATAAAACGCTCTGCGTTTTTTAACGTTTGACGACGAATATAATCGGCTGGCGCTTGCTCTGCTTGCATGCGACTTATTTCAATATAAAATCCATGCACGCGATTGTAACCTACTTTCAACGTAGATAATCCCGTGCGATTTTTTTCGCGTTCTTCTAACTCAATCAGAAATTGTCCGGCATTTTCACTTAACGCGAGTAACTCATCTAATTCTGCATCATAACCTTCTGCAATCACACCACCTTCGCGCATCGTGACTGGCGGATTTTCTACAATCGCTTTTTGTAATGTTGCAAGCAAGTCGGGAAATTCACTTATTTTTTGCGCCAGTTTTTGTAATAACGCTGCAACAAAATGCGTTAAATGTTGCTGAATTGTCGGCAGAGAATTTAATGTGTTACGCAAGCCAATCAAATCGCGTGGGCGCGCTGATTTCAATGCAACACGCGAAAGAATACGCTCTAAATCTTCGACTTGATTTAATACTTCATGCAACGACAAATAGTGTCGATCGACTAATAAATTTTTTACGGCTTCTTGACGTTCGCGTAACACTACATGCTGACGCAGTGGGCGATTAATCCAGCGCTTTAGTAAGCGACTACCCATCGCCGTCGCAGTACGATCTAACACGGAAGCAAGCGTATTTTCCTGCGTGCCAACCATATTCAGTGTTAATTCCAAATTTTTGCGCGTAGCCGCATCGAGAATCACACTGTCCTCGCGACGCTCGACATGAATCGCGCGAATGTGCGGCAAGTGAGTTCGTTGCGTTTCTTTCGCATAATGTAATAAACAACCCGCAGCAGCGAGAGCGATTGGCATATCTAAACAACCAAATCCAGCGAGATCATGTGTTTGCATTTGTTGCGTGAGCATACGCAGCGCTGATTCAAGTTCAAATTCCCACGGCGCGCGACGACGCACACCATTTGCAGGCATAGGCAAACTAAAATCTTCACTGACTAATAATTCAGTGGGTTTTAAGCGTTCTAATTCACTTTGCAACGCTTCCACACCTTGCACTTCGACTAATTGAAAGCGTCCGCTACTCATGTCGAGTGTCGCAAGACCAAAACGATTTTGCTGACAATGCACTGCCACTAATAAATTATCGCGATTATCTTCGAGAAATGCGGCATCACTTACTGTGCCCGGTGTTAATATGCGGGCAACTTGCCGTTCCACAGGTCCCACACTGGTTTTTGGATCACCGACTTGTTCGCAAATCGCGATCGATAATCCCTGCCGTAATAATTTCGCGATATAGGATTCCGCAGCATGAAAAGGCACACCTGCCATGGGAATCGGTTTACCCGCCGATTGTCCGCGTGCAGTCAATGTGATATCTAACAATCGCGCAACTTCTTTCGCATCATCAAAAAATAATTCGTAAAAATCGCCCATGCGATAAAACAGCAATGTGCTTGGATAGTCCGCCTTGATCCGCAAATATTGCTGCATCATCGGCGTATGTTGTTTGTGTGCTGCTACTATCTCTGTCATGCTATGATTTTCCTGTTTTTATTGGATCGAACCATACTCTAAGTTATTTGCCAGGTAAAGACTATGACACTGTTAGAGCTTGCAATTAAATTGGGCCATCAATTAAAAAAACATAATTTAAAACTCGTCACGGCAGAATCCTGCACGGGCGGCGGCTTAGCCTATACCATCACCGAAATTTCCGGCAGTTCAGACTGGTTTGAGCGAGGCTATGTCACTTACAGTAACAGTGCGAAACACGAGTTGCTGGGTGTGCAACTTGCAACTTTAGATACATTTGGCGCAGTGAGCGAACAAACCGCGCGTGAAATGGCGGAAGGTGCGTTAAAAAACAGTGAAGCGGACATCAGTGTGGCGATTACCGGAATTGCAGGACCGACCGGTGGTTCGCCTGAGAAACCGGTCGGGACTGTGTGGTTTGGCTGGATAGGAATGGACGGGAAACTCAACACAGCCATGCAACTATTTCCTGGTGATCGCCATACAGTACGCGAAAGCTCTATTCGATGGATATTAGAAAAACTGATTCATTAATTCCGACGACGCGTACCGCCTGGCGTATATTGTGACGCCAAAATATCCGCCATTTTATTCCCCTCAATTGGCGGTGGTGGCGGTGGTGGTGCAAACAAAGCACGCGCTGGATTACTGGCGTCGCCATATTTGCGAGATGTTCCCATCCAATAACCACCATACATAGCCAACCCGCCACCACCCACCACAGCGGCTGCACCCCAGGCTACTGCCGCTTCGCCCAACCACGCTGCAACACCCGCAAGAGGAGTCGCAATACCACCCGATGAACAGGCAAGCATAATTCCACCCGCGATCAACCCGGCACCCAATAACATTGCCGCCGCACCCCCAATCCAGCGCCCCCAAGAACATTTACTCGCTCTTTCAGTGCTAACTGCCAAACGACGATTGTTTTTCACATCATGCGGATTTTGGGCAAAGCGCGCTGTTTCATGCGTAAATTCAATCAAGATCGGTAATTCCTGGTCGGAGGGTTTTCCTTTCGATGCTTTAATACCCGCCAAGATAATCACTAAAACTTCTTTGTAAACATAGGCTGGATGCCTTGTATTATTTCCAATGAGTCCTATATTTTCTTCAAGCTCCGCAATGGCATAATTTATTTCGTATCTACGTTGAACCTGCGAGCGTGTTTCAAAAAATAGACGCAAAGCATCGTCATCATCTTGCTCCATCTGTGCGTGAACTGCTGCAAGATAAGTTAACCTGATGTTTTCTCTTTCGGCATGAACAGCAGCAACAGTAGCTGCTATTTCTGCTTTTTTTTCATTATCAAGCAATGGCTTTGCCAATTGCGCTGGGAATTCTGACTCTGCTACGAGTATTGCGACGGGTGTTTCTACCTCAGTTAGTGTAACTGGTGTCGATGGGTTTGAGACGATCTGCAACCCGTCTGGCACGTCTATCGTTAAATCGACTTTTCTTGGTGAGCGTGGTGATCGTGAATCTGCCATATTAATATCCCTATTGATTTATAAAATAAAAAAATATATAAACGTTTTAATAGATCCTTTTTTCACGAGCGGATTTTATTACCTCAAACAATCTATCGTCCATATTTATTTCTAAAATCCCGCACAAAAAATCACCCGCAGCAAATGCTTGCACGAATCTATTGAGTCGCGCAGACTAAAGCGGATCATTCCAAAAAATCATAAACCCAATGAGAGAGGACACAATCAATGGAAGACAATAAGAAAAAAGCATTAGGCGCAGCACTAAGCCAGATCGAACGTCAATTCGGCAAAGGTTCGGTCATGCGCTTAGGCGATTCAACTATTATTCGCGATATCGAAGTCATTTCCACTGGCTCACTTGCTCTGGACGTGGCTCTTGGCGTAGGCGGTTTGCCACGTGGTCGTATCGTTGAAATTTATGGACCTGAATCATCTGGTAAAACAACCCTGACCCTGCAAGTCATTGCAGCCTGCCAGCGTATGGGTGGTACAGCTGCATTCGTCGATGCTGAACATGCACTCGATCCTGCCTATGCCAAACGGTTAGGCGTCAATGTCGATGAATTACTGATTTCACAGCCCGATACCGGCGAACAAGCACTGGAAATTACGGACATGCTCGTACGCTCCAGCGCAGTCGACGTTGTTATCGTCGACTCAGTCGCAGCTTTAACACCGAAAGCGGAAATTGAAGGCGAAATGGGTGATTCACACATGGGCTTGCAAGCTCGCCTCATGTCACAAGCATTACGCAAACTCACGGCAAACATCAAACGCTCCAACACACTGGTTATTTTCATCAACCAGATCCGTATGAAAATTGGCGTCATGTTCGGCAATCCAGAAACGACGACCGGCGGTAACGCATTGAAATTTTATGCATCCGTACGACTTGATATCCGTCGTGTGGGTAGCGTTAAAAATGGCGATGAAATCGTAGGTAGTGAAACCCGCGTGAAAGTCGTTAAAAACAAAGTGGCACCTCCGTTCAAACAAGCTGAGTTTGATATCCTTTACAACGAAGGTATTTCCCGTCAAGGCGAAATCATCGAACTGGGTGTGCTGCACAATCTGGTTGATAAAGCCGGCGCTTGGTTTAGCTATAAAAATCAGCGTATTGGCCAGGGTAAAGATAATGCGCGTATTTTCTTGCGTGAACATCCAGAGATGGCGCAAGAAATCGAAACCCTCATTCGCGAAAAACTGTTGACCCCACTTAACAAAGTGAAAGTAACAGAAGAACAGGATGAAACAGAGGAAACAACCGCCTGAGCGACATAAAAGAAATCCGGCGTGCAGCGATGAATTTGCTCGCACGCCGTGAACATTCCGAAACGGAATTATTCCGTAAATTACGCACCAAAGGGTTCGACGAAGCCACCATCGGTCTCGTAATCACCCAACTGGTGTCAGAAAATTTAGTCAGTAACAGTCGATTTATCGAAAATTACATTCATTCGCGTCGCATCAAAGGATTTGGCCCACTGAAAATTCAAGCCGAATTACAAGAGCGCGGCGTCCTTGAAGAACTCATTGAACATCATCTGCAGATCGCTGATAATGCATGGTTTGCTGAAGCACGTGAAGCATGGAAAAAACGCTTTAAAAACCGCATGCCCACTGATTTTAAGTCACGCTCACAGCAAATGCGATTTTTGTATTATAGAGGATTTACCTCGGAACAGATTGAGTATGTGTTTAAACACTTAATGTCATCCTGAGCGCAGCGAAGGACCTCCAGATATTAGGAGATCCTTCGCTACGCTCAGGATGACAACGAGATCCGCATATTAAAAACTATTAGTGATGATAAAAACCATGCAAACCAAAAAACTCAGCGCCAACCAAGTTCGCAGCTTATTTTTAAATTATTTTCATGATCATGCACATGAAATTGTTCAGAGCAGCTCCCTCGTGCCTGGCAATGATCCTACGTTATTATTTACCAATGCGGGCATGGTGCAATTTAAAGATGTTTTTCTTGGCAAAGAAGAACGTCCCTACAAACGCGCGACTTCTTCACAGCGCTGTGTGCGCGCAGGTGGCAAACATAATGATTTGGAACGCGTCGGTTATACGGCGAGGCATCACACGTTTTTTGAAATGCTGGGAAATTTTAGTTTTGGTGATTATTTCAAACGCGATGCCATTCGTTTCGCCTGGGAATTTTTGGTTAACGTTTTAAAACTACCACCCGAAAAATTATGGATCACCGTTTATCAAGATGACCAGGAAGCCGCTGACATTTGGTTAAACGAAATTAAAATCGATCCGAAACGGTTTAGTCGTTTAGGTGACGACAGTAATTTTTGGTCCATGGGCCCAACGGGTCCTTGTGGTCCTTGCACCGAAATTTTTTACGATCATGGTGAAGCGATTTGGGGTGGACCGCCTGGCAGCCCTGACGAAGATGGTGATCGATTTGTTGAAGTATGGAATTTGGTTTTCATGCAATATGATCGCGCAACAGATGGCGCGTTAACTCCTCTGCCCAAACCATCCGTTGATACCGGCATGGGTCTTGAGCGAATCACTGCAGTCATGCAAGGCGTTGCGAATAATTATGATACCGATTTATTCCAAGTCTTGATTAAAGCGATTGCAAAACTCTCTCACACGACTGATTTAACCAACACATCATTACGGGTGATTGCAGATCATATTCGTTCTTGCTCATTTTTAATTGTGGATGGCGTTGTTCCTTCGAACGAAGGTCGCGGTTATGTGTTGCGTCGTATTATTCGTCGCGCATTGCGACATGGCAATAAATTAGGTTTGCACGAAGCATTCTTTTACAAACTGGTCGCACCGCTCGTTCTTGAAATGGGAGATGCGTATCCTGAATTACGCAAAGCGCAATCTCACATCGAAAAAATATTACGCCAAGAAGAAGAACAATTCAGCATCACACTGACGCAAGGATTAAAATTATTTGAACAAGCCGTCAGTGGCTTAACAAGCACAATTATTCCTGGCGAAACTGTATTTAAACTTTATGATACGTATGGCTTCCCTGTCGATTTGACCGCCGATATTGCGCGTGAACGTGATTTACAATTGGATATCGAAGGATTTGAAACAGAAATGACAAGACAACGTGAGCGATCACGGCAAGCCAGCAAATTTGAAGCTGATTATACAGCAGGTAGCGCGATCGATTCCGCAACGCAATTTGTCGGATACAAAAATGTAGCATCCGAACTCGATCAAGGCAAAGTCATCGCGTTGTATTGTGATGGCAAAGCAGTCGAACAGTTAACATCCGGTGAAAAAGGCTTGGTCGTGCTTGATCGTACGCCATTTTATGCAGAATCCGGTGGACAAATTGGTGATGCGGGTTCGTTGCAAACAAATGATATTTTATTTCAAGTTGACGATACGCAAAAACAAGGACAAGCACACGTTCATGTGGGTCAAGTAAAAAAAGGCACCTTAAAAATCGGCGCTGAAGTCTATGCCAAAGTTAATGCCGAACGGCGTGCGGCCATTGTTTTAAATCACACCGCAACGCATTTGCTACACATGATTTTGCGTAAAGTGTTAGGCGAGCATGTTTTACAAAAAGGTTCGCTCGTTGAACCTGATCGATTACGTTTTGATTTTTCACATAGCGCACCGCTGACTGCAGAAGAAATTAAATTAATCGAACAGCAAGTTAACCAGGAAATTCGTGCCAATCACGAAGCCGTTGTGCGTGTCACCACTCCGAAAGATGCTATTGAAAGTGGTGCGATGGGTTTGTTTGGCGAAAAATACGGTGATGAAGTTCGCGTGGTGCGTTTCGGCGAATCCATGGAATTATGCGGTGGCACGCACGCACATCACACCGGTGACATTGGTATTTTCAAAATCACAGCGGAAGCTGGTGTTGCTGCGGGTGTTCGTCGTATTGAAGCAGTGACCGGCAATGGCGCATTGCAATGGATTGAAAAACGCGAAACCGACTATAAACAAAAATTGCAACTTTCCGATGAAAAAATTCGTCAGCTGGAAAAACAGTTAGAACAATTAAAAGAAAAATTAGCCGGCTCTTTAAGCCAGGATCTTGCTCTGCAAGCAAAAGAAATTGCTGGCGTAAAAGTATTAACTGCCAAATTAGATGGCGTTGATTCAAAATCATTACGCAGCACGGTCGATCAGTTGAAAAATAAATTAGGCAGCGCCGTCATCGCGCTTGCGATTGAAAAAGATGGCAAAATCAGTGTTGTCGGCGGCGTCACCAACGATCATATCAATCGACTGAAAGCAGGCGAACTCGTCAACATGATTGCACTGCAAATTGGTGGAAAAGGCGGTGGGCGCCCAGATCTCGCAGAAGCCGGTGGTAATCAGCCAGAAAATTTAAAACAGGCGCTTGATTCTGTGTATACTTGGGTCAAAGAAAAAATGTCATAATAGATCATTCAGTTATGGACAAAATATAGGCATTTATAGGATCATACTCATAACAGAGTAATTGTCGTCAAGACAGCAATCAGGAAAAATATAATAATGGCACTTATCGTACAGAAATACGGTGGAAGTTCGGTTGGCACCTTAGACCGCATTCGTCATGTCGCATCGAAAGTCATCCAGGCCAAGCAATTAGGCCACGATGTCGTGGTTGTCGTTTCCGCCATGCAGGGTGAAACAGACAGGCTCATTCAATTGGCGCAAACCTTGACGCCGGAACCGGATCCACGTGAGTACGACGTCTTGGTATCAACCGGCGAACAGGTTTCCATGTCGCTGCTTGCAATGGCGTTAAATGCGCAAAATTATCGTGCACGTTCGTATACCAGTTCGCAGGTCGGCATTTGCACGGATGATACGCATACCAAAGCACGAATTCTCGATGTAAAAACCAAGCGAATTTTTAATGATTTAAGCCAAGGGCATATTGTGATTGTCGCAGGTTTTCAAGGCGTTAATACGCACGGCGATATTACAACACTTGGGCGCGGTGGTTCTGATACGACGGCTGTCGCATTAGCTGCTGCACTGAAGGCGGAAGAATGCCAAATTTACACAGATGTTGAAGGTGTTTATACGACTGACCCGCGTGTATTGCCAGAAGCATGTTTATTACCACAGATTAGTTTTGAAGAAATGTTAGAAATGGCAAGCTTGGGCGCGAAAGTTTTACAAATGCGCTCTGTTGAACTCGCCAGCAAGCATAATATTCCGATCCGCGTACTTTCTACTTTCACTGATGGCCCAGGCACATTAGTTACACTTGAGGAAAAAGTAATGCAAAAACGTCTTGTCTCAGGAATCGCTTTTAGTCGTGAAGAAGCCCTTATTTCACTTGCTGGTGTTCCCAACCGTGCCGGTGTTGAAGGATATATTCTAAGTCAGATCAGTGAAGTAGGCATCGAAGTGGATATGATTGCCCAAAATGCGACTGACAAGGAAGACATCGACATTACATTCACCGTGCAACGCAAAGATCATTCAAAAGCGTTACGTATCATGGAGAATTTGGTCAAAGAACTTGAAGCAACTTCACTCAAAAGCAGCACCGATGTCGCCAAGCTTTCTCTCGTTGGCATTGGTATGCGTTCCCATTCTGGTGTGGCAAGTACGATGTTTAATGCACTGGGAGAGCAGGATATTAATATTCAGATGATCACCACCTCTGAAATTAAAATTTCTGTGGTCATTGAAGAAGCGCTACTAGAAAAAGGCATTAAAGCAGTCCATAACGCCTTTGAGCTTGACAAACTATCGTCAAACAAAGAGCCTATTCGAATGGAAGGATGAATAGGAAAAATGGGTTTTGCGGTAACATGAAAATTATTGCAAAAAGATGAAAAACTTGTTTGCACTAATTTATTATATTGTTTACCATTGCTGACTTTCTTGGCCGGATGGCTAAGACAGTTTATTGCAGTAGTGTGTAATCTTTAGGGAAATAAAGTAATACACAACAAGGTAGTTTAAGGAGATGGATAATGCTCATTTTAACGCGACGTGTGGGTGAAACATTAATCATTGGTGACGATGTTATTGTGACAGTGCTTGGCATTAAGGGTAACCAAGTTCGTATTGGTATCAATGCGCCAAAAGATGTGTCTGTGCACCGTGAAGAAATTTA
>CAZAXX010000048.1:0-19505 GCA_964489265.1 uncultured Coxiellaceae bacterium | reverse complement strand
CGCGGCTTTGTCTTCGTAAGCGGTATATGCAGCTGCGAATTCTAAGCCGTATAAATGATGTAAATCAGGTGTTTCGTCAGGGGAGAGCAAAGTCCAATCTTTGTTTTCTTCGACACGTTGCATGAATAAATCTGGAATCCAATTTGCAGTATTCATGTCATGCGTACGACGACGTTCATCACCGGTGTTTTTACGTAATTCTAAAAATTCTTCGATATCTTTATGCCAGGTTTCCAAGTAACCACAGACAGCACCTTTGCGTTTGCCACCTTGGTTGACTGCTACCGCAGTTGCATTAGCAACACTTAAGAAGGGCACAACGCCGAGTGATTTTCCGTTAGTGCCTTTGATGCGTGCACCCATGGCGCGTACATTTGTCCAGTCGTTACCAAGTCCGCCTGCATATTTAGATAATAATGCATTATCTTTTATTGCAGCAAAAATTCCGTCTAAATCATCTGGAACAGTTGTGAGATAACAACTAGATAATTGCGGCCGCAATGTGCCGGAGTTAAATAACGTCGGTGTTGAACTCATGAAATCAAAAGTAGAAAGTAAATTGTAAAATTCAATTGCACGTTCTTCTTTGTTTTTTTCATCAATTGCTAAACCCATCGCGACGCGCATGAAAAATGCTTGTGGCAATTCAAAACGAACACCGCGGCTGTGTATGAAATAACGATCGTATAATGTTTGTAAGCCGAGATAATTAAATTGCAAATCGCGTTCGGGTTTGATTGCGGCGGCTAATTTAGCGAGATCGAATTTTTTCAAACGAGAATCCAGTAATTCAAGCTTCACACCGCGAGTAATGTAGGCTTCCAAATATGGATGATAAAGCGATTTCATTTCTTCAAATGATGCACGATCTTTCACATCCAAAAAGCTCAATGCTTCACCGCGTAAATCATCGAGCAAGAGACGCGCTGCAACAAAACTATAATTGGGTTCTTTTTCAATAAGCACACGAGCAGACATGATTAATGCTTTGCTAACATCTTTGACGGGGACTTTATCAAACAAATTGCGTTGCGTGTCTTCGATAATGTGTTGTGCGGATACGTCGGATAAATTTTCACAGGCACTATTAATTAATTTGATCAGGCGATCCAAATCGAGTGGAACGACTTGGCCATCATTTAATGTGACATGTAATTGTTGGCGTGCTGTTTCAGCAGCAGCTTGTTCTTGTGCGCGAACTTTACGGCGTTCTTCGCGATATAAAACGTACGCACGCGCCACTTTGTGTTCGCCCGCGCGCATTAAAATTAATTCGACTTGGTCTTGAATATCTTCGATATGAATAGTTCCGCCATGCGCCATGCGTCGTGCGAACGTATCAGTGATTTTTTTAACAAGATTAGCGACTGTTTCATGAATGCGATTAGAACTAACCGCAGTGTCTCCTTCAACGGCCAAAAAGGCTTTGGTCATGGCCGCGGTGATTTTACTGGCATCAAATGCAGCCAGTGTGCCGTCACGGCGAATCACTTTTAAATAACCGGGTGCTGTCATTGCGATATCTACATTGAAATTTTTAATTGCAGCTGTTGTGCGTGGTGATGCGGTTTCGGTTTCCATAGGCCCCTCCAGAGCGTCGTTAGAATTTTGTTCTTTCAAATATTGAGTTTTGCACAGGTACTACATACTGTGAGCATAGTCTCACAGAAACACAAGATATAGGATGTGTCATGCTGATGCTATACAAGATAGTGTATATTTCCCTTGGATGCAATAGAGCAAGGTGTGGGTGAGTTGTGGATAAGTTGTGGAAATAAATGCTGAGAGGCTAAATTCCTAATTTATGCGGGGTACAATTTATTTTGTACCCCAACAAAAAAATTAAGTCCTGCTATCTATGACTGCGGTTCGAAGAAGTCGGTTCAAGTACAATAGGACTTGCTGTTTCTCCGTTGATGCTTGGGGCTGCGCTCCGTCGTAGAGAGCTCATGCGTTGTGTGATAAATGATCCTACTTGCGTCAGTGGTGAAGGAGAAGGCATGATTTCAGGTTTTGGGATACTACCGAAATTGACAGGAACTGAAATTCCACCATCCGTATAAGTTTCTTCTTGAGTAGCCCGAAGACGCATAGAGGCTGTAAGTTCATGATGAGGTATAGGTACAGGTAAGGTGGCACCTTTTATTTCGTCTGTTGCAACTGGCGTAGTCGGAACAGGAGCTGCAATAGGCGGAAGATTTTTCTTCCTTCTGTGGTAGCCATCAAGGTTGTTATATAAATCGGGTCTAAATATTTGAACTATAGCTTCTTTTTTTGTATTTTGACAGAAATGTCTTAAATCGTCGAATGCCCATTTACGATAATCTTCTAACACTTGAATGAGACGTTTTTGTGCTTGATTAGGTAACCCATTTTCACCTTGGTCTGGATTTAAGTCATGGTAATATTTTTCAAGTGACTGGCCTTCATTTATGGCGGTTTCTAAGTTTTTTAACGTTTTGTGATAGTGAACAGAGCAGCCGATGGATGCTTTACTAGCAAAACCATCAAACGATAAGCCAGCAATGGTAAAGGAAACACAAAAGGTAATTATTGCTTGTATAGTAGCAAGGTTATCTTGTGCAGCTGGATCATCGAATAGTTGTAATGGATACTGCTTAGCCTGGCCGCCTTGAATGGAAGCATACATTACCAAGAGCATAATTCTGAAGGGTAAAGCAAAACACTCGCTTTTGGATGGAAGCTTGCACATAAGCTCTTGGATAAATTTAATAAGACCCGTTGCAGCGATGGCTAGATTGACGATGACAGAAGCAAAGCCTAAAGCGGATCCCCCAGTCCATTTTGCAGGTTGCCCAGGCAGTTTGAATAAATCCTCCATAGTGGATTGTCCTGAGGTAAAGTAAGTGATCGAAGCTAGCAAAGCAAAAATATAGCAAGCAACCTCTGTCATGGTTTTTTTGTGTGAATGCGTCGAGACTGTGCCTGCTTGAAAAGTAAATTGCTCATCTGCCACAATATTATAGAGATCACTAAAAATAGTATTAATATCTTGTATGGAATCGCCTGTTTTGGTCTCGTTAACTCGCATTAAACTTTTAAATAAACCTTTATCCATTAATTTGATGTACTCATTACACTTACCGCTGGAGACGAGTTTCTCCAATTTTTTTCCTGCGTCTAGAAGAACAGTCATTTCAGGAACATCTTTATTACCGCGTAAGTCTCTTTGCATTTTAACGGCAAAAAAACCGTTTGTGAAAGACGCTGCACCGCCGCGAGCAACAGAAGAACCTGTTTGAACAGCCTCAAATGTTTGTGGTGACATCATCGATTGATAATCTTTCATTGCGTTATAGTTAAGCGTAGCGCTGACAAATGCACTGCCACCCGTGAGAGTAAGTGGTATGGCATTCCGTTTAATGTCTGAAAATTGAGTATCCCGAAAATTATAAAGCGCTTGCCCCAGTGTAGTGGTCACTGAGTTGCCAGTTAAGAGAGCTGCGGGTGTTCCTGCAAAAAATGCAATAAAGACTTGCATAACATCTTTTAAATAAGCGGGCAGATATTCTTCCATGCCATGGATGAATCTGGCTGCAAAGTGAGGCGCTGAAGCAGCTGATGCGGACGCTGCAACAGACGCAATAATAAACGTCAACAATAAACGCCAGCCGCCCCAGGGTTTAACTTGATGGCCTAGGCCGCGGATCAGACGGTCTGCTAATGCGATTGTTTCTGGTGAATCGGGGTCTGTTAATTGAGCAAAGTCATTTACTCCGCTAATAGCGATTTTTATATGAGTTTCAAGAGGGTCTGAATCTAGGTTCGCCCAGGTAGCGTCTGCCTGTTCTCGTAAATTTGGAGTTTCAGACTCGTTCGCTTGACCCGCAAGGAATGGGGTTTTGACGCCATCTTTTTTATCAGTTCTTTGCATAGAAACTCCTGCATTATTGTACTAAAAGTAGTAGACCACCGATCATGCTGACTAACATTTGATCATAAACTCGTTTGAATGCGTGATTTTAAATGGAGTCACCTTAAGGAAACCTTAACAACGTTCTTTCACCATCTTGAAGTGTACTGTCTAAAAGATTTCAGGCACAATTGGGAGCTAACTTTGGAGTGGCTCTATGGAATTCGATTCAAATCAATTACCTAACAAGACAAGACCGCGTGGTATTTATTTATTACCTAATTTATTAACGACAGCGGCTTTATTCGCAGGGTTTTATGCAATTGTTGCAGCAATGAAAGGACTTTTTGATGTTGCAGCGATCGCGGTGTTTATCGCGATGGTGCTGGATACTTTAGATGGCAGAGTTGCACGAATGACGAATACCCAAACGGCATTTGGCGCGGAATATGATAGTTTGTCGGATATGGTTGCGTTTGCGGTTGCGCCAGCATTAATTGTTTATAGCTGGTCGTTATCTTCACTGGGGAAAGTGGGTTGGTTAGTTGCTTTTGTGTATACCGCTGCTACCGCTTTACGTCTCGCACGATTCAATACCCAGGCGCATGATACAGACAGAAGTTATTTTCAAGGATTACCGTGTCCCTCTGCAGCAGCAGTCGTGGTGGGGATGGTGTGGTGTTGCAGTTATTATGAAATTACTGGCATGTTAATTGCTATTCCTGCGGCAATTATTACTTTCTGCATGGGCGGCTTGATGGTAAGTCGGATTCGGTACTATAGTTTTAAAGAAATTGATTTCAAGGGTAGAGTGCCGTTTATTGTGGTTGTCGTTTTAGTTTTAATAATTGCAGCGGTTGCGATTAGTCCTGCGGAAATGTTATTTGGTACTTTTCTAGCTTATGCTTGTTCTGGGCCGGTTATGACTCTATGGCAATTACGGAAAATGAAACGAAATAAGAAATAAAAATATTGTCACTGCGAGCGAAGCGAAGCAATCTGGATTGCCGCGTCGCTTGCGCTCCTCGCAATGACGCGCTATCAACACTCTGGAATGTTTGCTGCCAATCCGCCTAACGATGTTTCTTTGTAAATAGACATCATATCTTTCCCCGTTTGTTTCATCGTCGCAATCACTTTATCCAACGAAACAAAATGATGCCCATCACCCAATAACGCCAAACGCGCAGCATTTACCGCTTTTACCGCACCCATCGCATTTCGCTCAATACAGGGAATTTGCACTAGACCATTCATCGGATCACACGTCATGCCAAGATGATGCTCCATGGCAATTTCCGCTGCGTTTTCTATCTGATGAATAGAACCGCCCAATACGGCAGTTAATGCGCCCGCAGCCATGGAACAAGCCACACCGACTTCTCCCTGGCAACCCACTTCAGCACCTGAAATGGAGGCGCCTTTTTTATAAAGAATCGCAATTGCACCTGCTGTCAGCATGTATTCAATGATATCGGCTTCTTTCGCTTCCGGATAAAAATCCAGATAATAATGCAACACGGCAGGCACAACACCGGCAGCGCCATTGGTGGGTGCAGTGACAACACGACTGCCTGCGGCATTTTCTTCATTGACTGCGATGGCATATAAATTTAACCAAGCCATGCTGTCAGTATATTCATGCGAAACAGGGCGGCCTTTTTGTAATAATTTTTGAAATAATTCGGGAGCGCGCCGTTTTATCTGTAAACCACCAGGCAAAATACCAGAGGTACCGCAACCTTTATCGATACATTGACGCATGACCTTTGTAATATGCAATATTCGCTGTAAAACAAGCTCTTCAGAATGCATGCTAGATTCATTAGCCAACATCACATCTTTAATCGATAATTGATTTTTCTCGCAGTGTTCCAGCAATTCCTTGGTTGTAGTAAAAGGATAGGGAACGGGTTGTTCGATGGGGGTGGTTGTCTGGTTCGCCTGTTCTTCATCAATAATAAAACCGCCGCCAATGGAATAATAAATTTTTGTTAATAAAATAGTATTCGCTTGATCATATGCAGTAAAACGCATGCCATTGGTGTGTGCCGGCAACAAATCCTTTAAATTAAGTTCAAAATCCTGATTAAAATGAAAATCAATGAGATGGTTGCCGGCTAAATTAATTTTTTGCTGCGTGATGATTTCTTGAAATCGGGGACGAATGAGCTCAGGATTAACCGTATCGGGCGAACTGCCTTCCAATCCCAATAAAATAGCGCCTTCAGTACCATGACCTTTTCCAGTAAATGCGAGAGAGCCAAATAGTTCAATCTTGATGCGAGCGGTTTTTTTATCGAGTAAACCAGCAAATTCTTTGGCTGCTTTCATGGGGCCCACGGTATGTGAACTGGAAGGACCAACTCCGATGGAAAATAAATTGAATAGGCTAATTGTCATTTTTATATGAACCTCTGTTTTGTGAGGAACGAGCTTATATTATATTTTAGTCTATTTACTAGGTAATTTTATAGCTTAATGATAAAATTACGCCAATTAAGACTTGTTTGAATATACATATATTTCCGAGGTTTTCATGCGCGGACACTCAATTTTTACCAACCCACGCATTTTGGCAGTGACACTGTTAGGATTTTCTTCCGGACTTCCCCTGGCGTTAACCAATTCCACATTACAAGCCTGGTTTACCCAAGCAGGAATTAGTCTTAAAACGATAGGTGTGCTTTCTCTAGTTGGAATTCCTTATAGCTTAAAATTCCTGTGGTCACCCATTATGGATAAAGTGATTCCGCCACTGTGGGGAAGACGACGCGGCTGGATTGGTATTACGCAATTAGGTTTGTGTATTGCGTTATTTATTTTAGCGAATCTCGATCCAAAAACGACGCCTGGCTGGATTGGTTTCGTGGCAATATTTGTCGCATTCATGTCGGCATCGCAAGATATTGCGATTGATGCTTATCGAACCGATACATTTTTGCCGAGTGAACGGGGTTATGGTTCTGCACTTTTTATTTTTTCAGCACGTATTGCAATTATTATTTCTGGCGGCTGCGCGCTAATTTTTGCAGATCATTTCGGCTGGCGTTTGACGTATGAGCTGATGGCTTTCTTAATCGCGATTTCAATGATCGTTACTTTTTTCGCGCCAGATATTCCAGGCCATATTCAACCGCCGAAAAATCTTAAAGCTGCGATTGTTGAACCGTTTAAAGATTTATTTCGGCGCGAAGCGATTTTGCTGATTATTCCTTTCATCATTTTGTATAAAGTGGGTGATGCATTGGCATTGCAACTCATGAGCACTTTTTTATTGCGTGGACTCGGATTCACTTTAACCGATGTTGGAGTTGCTTACAAAACCATTGGTTTTATCGCGAGTATTTTGGGTGCATTTGCTGGCGGCGCTTTGTTGGGACGCTTAGGTTTATTCCGAGGTTTATTATATTTTGGCATTGCCCAAGCATTTTCAAATTTAATGTTTGTGTTGCTTGCCGTCGTTGGTAAACAATATTTTGTCATGATCTCAGCAATGTTCATCGAAAATTTTTGTACGGGCATGAGCACGACTGCTTTGTTGGTATTTGTCACGGCGCTTTGCAATCAAAAATACAGCGCGACACAATTTGCCTGTCTCTCTGCGCTTTTTTCACTGGGGCGCATCTTTCTCGGTCCGGTTGCTGCAAGCATGGTCGAGCATTTGGGTTGGGCTACATTTTACACGTGGACATTTTTCATTTGTTTCCCAGGGATTATTTTATTGGCGTTGATGCGTACGAGGGTGGCTTTTAATGCTGAAGCGATTGCGTAATTTCAAAATTATTGGTTTCATTGCGGCCTGCTTTTTTGTGTTAAGTGGAATGGCTTTTGCTCAAGATGTTCAGCATCCTGAGAATAATTTTTACGCGGATCAAACAAAATTAGTTTCCCAGCAAATTGATTTGCTCAAGAATCGCTTGACTCAAGCGCAAAGCGATTTACAAAAAATGCAAAAACAGCAAGAGACTCTAGGCGCATTGGCGACTCCGCATGTGGATAAGCAAGCACTCAGTCAGCTTGGGCTTGAAATTGCAGTGGCAAAATCAAACATGGATGGAATCAATGTTGAAATAACAGAATGCCAACAAGCAATCAGTCATCTGGAAAAAGATATTGAAGAATTACAAAACCAAATTAATGTGTTTAATATTTTTGGCTTAAAAATCGCACGCAATGGTTCGCCAGATGCGATGCAATTGCAACAAGAACTGGATTATCAAACAGCGCTTCTAAAGCTTGAGAAAAATAGATTAGGTTATTTGTCACAGTTAAAAACAATCGCAGAAAGCATGTTGCAACTTTATAAAACAAAATATGCTCGCATCGATGCGTTGTTAAAATCACAAACGATTCTTTTGTTGAAAGCACAGCAAGCTAAGACAGAATTGAATTTTGAGCAACAGCAAAGCGGTTGGTTAAAGCAATTAAATGCACTCGAAGTACAGCTCGCTCAAATGGAAAAAGACAAGCAGCTGAATAAAAATACTTATGAGCAAGTGCAAAACCAAATTTTTTATATTAATGAAAACATCAATTATACTTATCTCAGTATGTTGATCGCGCGGTATCAAGAACAAATCCAGCAGCTTAAAGTATCTATCGCACGCGGCAATTCGATTACATTACTGAATAAAGCAAGTGATCAGGCGCAATTGTTAGGAAAACAATTGGTACGCGTGAATCTTTTGTTAAAAGGTCGTATTGATATTTTGTCGCAACGCAAAAATTATTTTGTCCAATCAGGACAACCCGCGGATGATTATCAATCTAGCTTTATCACACTACAAAACAAGTATAAAACCGCGATTGCAAGCGTTGCGAGTTTGAATCAAAACATTATCGCTTTTCGTGGTTCGTTAGACCAAGCATTACAGCGCGAATTATCCGCACGTCAGGGCTTACCTGGTTTTGGAACTAAGGCATGGCGTGATTTAGGGACGGAATTATTGCTCACGCCAAGCCTTGCTTTTCAGGTATTTAAAAGCATTGGTCATGCTGTTTTGAAAGGGGTAGGCGATATTACTGCATGGGGGTGGGGTTTATTTATTTTCCTGCAGTCAGTGTGGGTCACCATTTTTCTTTTTCTAAATTATTTTTTACGACGCATTGTGATTGGTATACCAGATCATGAATATGGACACGTTAATTTAAAATGGCTGACGACCAAAGTATTGCATCGAAATTTAATTGATATTGCTGTGATCGGTAATTTTTTCTGGTTGTTTTTATTTTTTGGTGTGCCAGTCCAAAATTATATTATTTTAATTAATTTAGCCTTAGTTTGGCTGTTCTTTAAAGTCATCATGCTGATCGCTCGTTTATGTCTGGTCGAAACCGTGCACGATCGTGCTGGGCATGACGTTCGACTTTATTATCAATTAAAACGGATTTTTTTAGCCGGCGGTATTGTGACGGCGTTATCGGTTTTTATACATCAACTTCCGGTGATTTATGAAGTCAAAGATTTATTTGACCGGTTGTTTTTATTATTTTTATTGGTGGTATCTGTTTTTCTGTTAAAGCAATGGCAATTCATGCCGGGTTTGCTGTTGCCCTATATCGATGAAAGACGAACTTATTTTAGACGTGTGATTCGTTTGTTAGGATTATTAATTCCACTGGTTTTATTGGTGAATTGTATTATTGGATTATTCGGTTTCGTTAATTTAATTTTGACGATTTCCTGGTATGAAAGTATTTTTATTTTAGTGTTAATCGGCTATCTCATTATCAGAGGATTGCTGAGTGAAGGAATGGAACGAGTTTCAAAAATATTGATTCGGCATGTGACGAATGGGTGGTTATGGACTGAAGCATTTTTAAAACCACTCGATAAAGTTTTGCGTATTATGTTATTTCTTTCAGCATGGGTCGTATTATTTTTATTGTATGGTTGGGATCAACAATCGCCCGTTGTAGAGCGACTCAATAAATTAATGCATTATCAACTGACAGATATGTTGAATACGTCAATCACACCACTTAGCATCATTGAATTGGTCGTGATCATTTCATTGTTGTATTGGGCGGCACGCTGGACACGTGAATTCATGTATCGGTTGTTATTGTCACGTACCAAAGATTTAGGTTTGCGTAACAGCATTGCGATTTTGACGCAATATGCCATGATCGTGGTTGGTATTTTTATTGGATTACGTTTTCTCGGAATAGACTTTAAATCATTAACATTTGTTGCAACGGCATTTGCTTTTGGTGTTGGTTTAGGATTGCGAGATCTCGTGAATAATTTTGCCTGCGGATTTTTGTTGTTAATTGAACGACCTCTGCGCGTGGGAGATATTATCAGCATTAATGGTTGTGAAGGGGATGTCATTCATATCGGCGGTCGAGCTGTAACGGTTCGAACCTGGGATCATATGGAAGTGATTGTACCGAACGCTGAAATTTTCAGTAAATCATTCACCAACTGGACGGCGAAAGACAGTATTGTTCGTACTGTGATAACCATTAAAATTAATCGTCATGATAGTCCGCAAGATGTCCAGGCGGTTATTCATCAAGTGCTCGATCACCACAAAGATGTGTTGACCGATCCCGCGCCTGAAGTATTTTTAAAAGAATTGGCGGATGGTTTAAGCGAATTTGAAGTGCGTTATTTTATTAATTTGCGCCAGATAAAATCACGTGTTGGATTGCGTTCTGAAGTGTTGGTTGCAATTTGGGAAGCATTTGAAAAACATGGCATCCAACCACCTTATCCGCATCATGAAATTCACGTTAAAGGCAATATGCCACTTATTTCGCCGGGCGGGTTGTAGGAGCGGACCCCGGTCACAAACATACCGGGGCAAGCCTATGTGTCCGCCTATCTGCTTACACAGAAATTTTCGGCGGATAAGCAATAACCGTGCCACTCACCGTATTATCATTACGCTTAATATTAATAATCGCATCACCGCCCATTGATGCTGCAGCAGAGCGCATTGCATCGTGAATAATGGCTTCTTGGCGTTTGTTGCCAGCAATGTTGTATTGAGAAACAGTGGCATTGCCAACAACGGAGTAAGGCAGGTTTGGGTTTAGTCCGTTCAAAAATGAAACGTCTATCGGATTTTTATGACATGACCGGGATTGTGGTGAATTCTTTTCGGGTAAGGGTGTTGATGCTGTATTTTGTGCTTGATTGTTGACCGGTTGAACAGAATTGACAGCTGCACAGCCCGCAAGTACAAAACCCATAGTGACTACCCAGAGATATGAGATTTTCATGGCTGCATTCCTTGCGCTAATTCTAAATGAAAGATCTATTTCTAAATTTAGGATATTTACATCAGAAAGGCAAGTTTTAAGGACATCGCGAATTAGCCATTGTATAATCACTCTCTTTTTTCGATCAGGTTAGTATTTTTTATGCAGAATACATCACTTTCTACTAAACCAACTAATTTCCTCCTAGCCGCATCGCCGCTCTTTCTTGTGTTATTTATTGATAGCATGGGGCTTGGATTGGTTTTTCCAATTTTGAATGTTTTGGTTTTTGATCCGAGTGCGCATTTCATTAATGCTGAACTGAGCAGCACCATGCGAAATTTTATCTATGGGCTGACGATTAGTATTTATATGTTTTGCTGGTTTTTTGGAGCCGCTTTTTTAGGTGATTTGTCTGATCAGATCGGCCGCAAAAAATCGTTGATGATTTGTTTGCTAGGTGCTGTGTTCGGCTATCTATTATCAGCGTTTGCAGTCGTCTTCCATAGTTATGCGCTGTTGCTGTTGGGACGTATTGTGGCGGGCTTTACTGCCGGCAGTCAATCCATTGCGCAAGCGGCAATTGTTGATATCAGTGAACCAGAACATAAAGCACGGAATTTGGGTTTTATTTTATTTTTTACGTCGCTAGGCTTTGCATTTGGCCCCGTGGTGGGCGGTGTATTGTCTGATTCAAATCTATTTAGCTTTTTTAATTATGCGATGCCATTTTATTTTGCTGCAGCGATTTCATTATTGAATGCGCTTTTGTTGCAAGGCTTTTTTCACGAAACTTTTGCTCATGTGCACAAAATCAGTTTTAAGCTTCATCACGCGATTGGTATTTTTATTTCGGCATTTAAAGATGAAAAAATTCGAGAATTATCGATAGTTATGTTAGTGATGATTTTTGGCTGGAGTGGATTTTATTCATTTATTTCGATGTATTTATTGAAAGTGTATCACTTCACTCCGCTCAAGAATGGTTTTTATATGGGTTTAATGGGAGTTGGATTTGGTATTGGCACAGGCTATTTAGTCGATCGACTTACCAAACGTTTTTCACTCAAAAATTGCATGATTGGTGGCTGTTTAGTTGTTGCATTAGCGACAGCGCTCACGTTGATAGCACCAGCTGAAATTTATGTCTGGATTTTAGTTTTGTTCGTAGCACTTGCGATGGCGCTTGCTTACTCGACTATTTTAACGATATTTTCAAATCAAGTAGATGCAGATTCGCAAGGTTGGGTAATGGGAATCACAGGCGCAATTATGGCGTTTGCATTTGGTATGAATGGATTATTAGTTGGGTTGCTAGCAGATTTAAGCCCACAAATACCACTCATTCTTACCGTTATTTCTTTGGTGTTGGCGGCTGTCTTAATGAAATATCTTTTTAACGGCAGTCAACAATAGACTCCTGACAGGTGACAAATATGGCTAATTTTTTGGAAATTGCGCGACACGATTTATTAGATCCAGCTGGATTGACGGACAATCAGTTACAAAAAGTGTTGAGTAGTGTGTTAGGTAACTCAATTGACAATGCAGATTTATATTTTCAATCGACTTGCTCAGAAACATGGGTATTAGAAGATGGAATTATAAAAGGCGGCAGTTACAATATTGACCGAGGTGTCGGGGTGCGCGCGATGAGCGGTGAAAAAACCGGTTTCGCGTATTCAGATGATATTTTGATGCCAGCACTTGATCATGCTGCAGAAGCAGCGCGCAGCATTAGTAAATCGGGCGGACATCACGCAATTCATGCTTGGCAAAAAACAGCGGGTCACGAATTGTATTTGCCAATTAATCCTTTAAATTCTCTCAATGAAAATGAAAAAGTAGCCTTATTACAACGAGTCGATGCTTATGCGCGTCAACAAGACCCGCGTGTCATTCAGGTGAGCGTCAGTCTTGCTGCAGAATATGAAACAATGTTAGTGATGGCGAGTGATGGCCATCTTGCTGCAGATGTGCGTCCATTGATAAGACTGAATGTGAGTGTGGTAGTCGAACAAAATGGCAGACGTGAACATGGCTATGCAGGTGGTGGTGGGCGTTATGATTATCAATTTTTCCTCGAGAATGATCTTGCATTGAGTTATGCAAAAGAAGCGGTTCGTCAGGCGCTTGTCAATCTGGAAGCGGTTGATGCACCGGCAGGCACTATGCCTGTTGTATTAGGTCCAGGCTGGCCGGGTGTGTTATTGCATGAAGCTGTGGGCCATGGTTTAGAGGGTGATTTTAATCGTAAAGGTACGTCTGTGTTTAGCGGCAGAATGGGTGAAATGGTTGCTTCTCCCTTATGCACTGTTGTTGATGATGGGACGTTGCCAAATCGTCGTGGTTCACTCAATGTGGATGATGAAGGTGTTCCAACGCAGCGAACCGTATTAATTGAAAATGGTGTATTACGAAATTATATTCAAGATAAACGCAACGCACGTTTGATGGGAATGCAATCGACAGGAAATGGCAGACGTGAATCGTATGCTCATACACCGATGCCGCGCATGACAAATACGTATATGTTGCCCGGTAAGTCGACGCCTGAAGAAATTATTGCTTCCGTGAAAAAAGGAATTTATGCCGTGAATTTTGGTGGCGGGCAAGTAGATATTACTTCGGGTAAATTTGTTTTTTCTGCGAGTGAAGCGTATTTAATTGAAAATGGGAAAATTACTGTTCCAGTGAAGGGCGCCACGTTGATTGGTAATGGGCCTGATGTTTTAACGCGAGTATCTATGGTTGGTAATGACTTAAAGCTGGATACGGGAATTGGTATTTGCGGTAAAGAAGGCCAAAGTGTGCCTGTTGGAGTAGGACAGCCTACGTTACGAATCGATGCGTTAACGGTAGGTGGAACGAATCATGATTAAAATTTTAAAAGGAGATAAAAATGACATTTTTTAAATCGGCGTCAAGACTGTTAGATCCAGATGAACAGAGAAAGCAAACTCCGAATAGTACAACTGAAAATAAACCAGTACAGACTGCTACGAGTCAATCCGCAGCTCAACAAAGTGAAGCTAGCGCGGCTCCACGACCAGGTGGTTCTTCTTCGAAATAACGCGTTGTTATTGTCATCCTGAGAGCGCTTTTTGCTCGAAGGATCTCCTCGTTCCACTACTGCTTTGTCATCCTGAACGAAGTGAAGGATCTCCCAATAAATATGAGGAGATCCTTCGAGCAAAAAGCGCTCTCAGGATGACAACAGCCGTTATTCGGACAGTAGTGCACTTCGTTCAGGATGACACTAGTTCTTTTCGATAAACTGACGCAAATAACGAAATAACTCTGTCTCGCCGCCCGTTTTTTTATTATTTTTAATATCGTGTTGGGCTTTGCGAATGAGTTGTCTTATTTGCTGGCTATCCACATCAGGATATTGTTCCAATAATTTTGTTAACGCGTCATCACCTTCTGAGATGAGTTTATCGCGCCATCGTTCAATCTGATGAAATTGCGCTTTGTTTTGTTGATGCATACCCTGAATTTTTTCTAATGCGGCTTGAATAGGCGTTGGATCAATATTACGCATTATTTTCCCAATATATTGCATCTGACGACGTATAGCTTCGTGACCTTTCAGGGAACGAGCTGCATTGACAGCATCAAATAGCCGGCTGTCCATGGGAATTTTTTTAAATTGGGCTTCTGGTAAAGAAACTAGGATTTCTCCAAGTTCCTGCAAAGCAAGCATTTGTCGCTTGCGTTCGGATTTGGTGAGCCGTTCTTCGGGATTATCTTTTTCTAGGTCATTCATTAGATAGGATTAACTATGTCAAAAGAGCGGCCCCATTCGAGACCGCTTTTTTTCTAGTTTGCTTCTGTTGTAGCAGCAGTTGTAGCTGATGTATCACCGGATGCATCAGATGTTTTGCTGGTATCAGATTCAGCTTTTTTAGCAGCATGATGATGTTTCTTGTGCTTCTTTGCATGATGCTTTTTAGCTTTCTTTTCAGTTGTTGCAGCTGTTCCTTCATCGGAAGCAGCAGTTGTAGCTGTCGTAGCAGTGGTTGCACTGTTATCAGCTAACTGCATAGCAGCAGCATCAGATTTTCCGTTAGCAGCATCAGCTTGTACATCTTCAGCAAAAGCACCAGTTGAGCTAACAACAGCAGCACTGACTAATAAAGCGATAAGTTTTTTCATTTTTGTTTCTCCATGTTCATGTTAAAGTTGCGCCTATAAGATACTATAAATTTTTCGGAATGGATATCATATAAGAGAGAGAATTTTATGCTTGAAGCGTGGAATAATCCAGAATATTTAAAAAATATTGTGGCAGACATTTTAAAAGAAGCTGCAAAACAGGGTGCAACGGATGCGGAAGTCGATGTCGGCTTAAATAAAGGCTTTACCGTTTCAGCCAGAATGGGTGAAGTCGAGTCTGTCGAATATAATCAAGATAAAATTATTGATATTACTGTGTATTTTGGTCAGCGAACTGGTTCATCCAGCTTATCTGATTTACGTCCGGAAGCGATTAAAAAAGCGGTAGAAGCAGCCTGTAATATAGCTCGTTTTACCGATAAAGATGATTATTCCGGTCTTGCTGATAAAGAATTACTCGCTTTTAATTATCCAAACCTGGATTTATCGCATCCCTGGAATATTACCGTTGAAAAAGCAATTGAAATGGCTTTGCAATGCGAAAGTATCGGGTTAGCTAAAGACAAGCGAATAAAAAACTCAGAAGGCGCATCCGTTTCAACGACCGGTGGCTGGCATGCTTATGGGAATTCGCAAGGTTTTATCGGTATTTATGGAGCGACTCGCCATGATGTGAGTTGTGCCTTGATCGCCGAACAAGGCGGTGATATGCAGCGTGATTACAGTTATACAGTTGCTTGCGATCCCGCATTACTAGAATCTATTGAATCAGTTGCTAACAAAGCAGCTGAAAGAACACTACGCCGTTTGGATGCAAAACGGCTTGCCACCCGACGAGTCCCCGTTATTTTTGCTGCGGAAGAGGCGCGTGGTTTGCTCGGGCATTTTGTGGCCGCCATCTCAGGTGGCAATCTTTATCGAAAAAGCTCGTTTTTATTGGACCAATTGAATAAACCCATTTTTCCAAAACATATTAAAATCGACGAACGCCCGCATTTATTAAAATCATTGGGCAGCGCACCTTTTGATGAAAATGGTGTGGCCACGCGTCCGAATGTTTTTATTGATCAGGGTGTTTTATGTCAATATTCACTGGGTGTTTATTCTGCACGTAAATTGGGAATGCAAACCACAGGAAATGCGGGTGGGGTGCACAATTTATTTATTAATACGGGCACCAAAGATTTAGCCGGATTATTAAAAACGATGGATACCGGGTTGTTGGTCACTGATTTGATGGGCCAGGGTGTCAATTTGGTAACCGGTGATTATTCGCGTGGTGCAACGGGTTTTTGGGTTGAACGCGGCGAAATTCAATATCCGGTAGAAGAGATTACGATTGCTGGGAATTTACGCGATATATACGCGCATCTTGTTGAAGTGGGTGATGATGTGGACAAACGAGGAAATATTCAAACCGGATCAATTTTATTAGAAGAAATGACTGTCGCTGGAGATTGATAGAATGCGTTTATTGATAACTTTTTTACTGAGTTTTTGTTTGTTGAGTTCAACCGAATTATTTGCAGACACAGATGCATTGCATTTGGATTGGTTAGACAAAACAGTTGATCCTGCCAAAGATTTTTTTGATTATGCGAACGGTGGCTGGAAGAAAAAAAATTCGATTCCCGCTGCTTATCCAAGTTGGAATAATTTTTCAATTTTGCAAGAACGTAATCAGTTATTGATAAAAAAAATAATCGAAACAGCAGCAAATAAATCATCCGACACTATCGAACAGAAAGTAGGTGATTTTTATTTTAGTGGGATGAATGAAGCTTTAATTAATAAAGTAGGAATCAAACCACTTCAATCTGAATTTGATCGTATCAATAACATGAAAGAACCGACTGAATTGCAGACTGTCATGACGCATTTGCAAATGATTGGCGTCGATGCATTATTTGATTTTGGTCAAATGCAAGATTTTAAAGATAGTCAGAAAGTGATTGGTGTGGCAAGTCAAGGTGGTTTGGGATTGCCGGATCGTGATTATTATCTTAAGAACGACAAAAAATTTCAGAAAATTCGTGCAGCCTATTTGCAACATGTTAAAAGAATATTTATTTTGCTGGGCGATGATACGGTAAAAGCGGCAGCAGAAGCTAATACTGTTTTAGCGATAGAAACCACATTAGCAAAAGCATCCATGTCACGCGTTGCCATGCGCGATCCACATGCGGTTTATCATCCCATGACAATTGCAGAGTTGCAAAAAATCACGCCTGATTTTTCTTGGGCACAGTATTTTAAAGAAGTGAAACATCCTGAGATCAAGCAAATCAATCTTGCGACACCGGATTTTTTCACCGCAATGAATGCTCAACTGAAAACAGTCGCGCTGAATGATTGGAAAGTGTATTTGCGCTGTCATGTTATTCAAGCGTTCGCACCGTTTTTATCAAAACCATTTGTAGATGAAAATTTTCATATGTCTTCGGTGTTAACGGGAGTTGAAAAACAATTACCACGTTGGAAGCGTGTGGTGAACGCAGAAAATGGTGCGCTGGGTTTTGCAATTGGAAAAATGTATGTGGAAAAAACTTTTCCGCCTTCTTCCAAGCAGCAAGTTACCGATATTATTAATCATATTCGTGTTGCATTGGAAAATGATCTGCAACATATCGAGTGGATGACACCAGCAACACGTGCAGCGGCTTTAACTAAATTGAAGGCGATGGGTCAACGGGTGGGTTATCCAGATAAGTGGTGGGATTATTCTACGCTTACCATTGATAAAGGTCCTTATGTGTTGAATGTGATTCGTGCCAGTGAATTTCTCAATCAGCGCGAGCTTAATAAAATTGGTAAGCCTGTCGATGAAACAGAGTGGGATATGACACCGCAGACGGTGAATGCTTATTATGATCCTTCTATGAATCGGTTAAATCTCCCAGCAGGTATTTTGCAACCGCCATTCTTTGATCCTAAGGCGCCTGCTGCTATCAATTACGGCGCGATTGGTTTTGTCATCGGACATGAAATGACGCATGGATTTGATGATCAAGGTGCGCAGTTTGATGGTGCTGGCAATTTAAAAAATTGGTGGTCGGCAGAAGATTTGAAAAAATTCCAAACGACGACACAACAAATTGCGACCCAATTTTCCAGTTACAAAGTGAATGGGAATGTTGCCGTGCAAGGTAAATTAGTCATGGGCGAAGCAACTGCGGATTTAGGCGGGCTTATTTTAGCGTTGCGTGCTTATCATGCGTCAGATGCTTATAAACAAGCGAAGACGATCAGTGGTTTTACACCAGACCAACAATTTTTCCTGGGCGCGGCACATGTTTGGGCGAGTAATGTTCGTTCGGCTGAAGCAGAGCGCTTAGTTTTAGTTGATCCACATCCGCCAGCAAAATTTCGCGTCAATGGCACATTCGCAAACGTGCCGCAATTTAAATTGGCATATAGTTTAAAAAATAAGAGTCCCATGGTGAATCAGCAATATCCTATTATTTGGTGATTGGAGTTGTTGTTAACGGTGACTATGGTTAAAATACTAGCGTAACTTTGTTTTCTGATAAAAAATGTCTCATTAAAAGAAATAAATATGGAGCTTTATCCATGAGTAAGTTAATAAATACGCTTTATAAACACACTAGTAAAACTTATGACTATGTAGATGTCACTTTTGACATCCATTATGAAATTGAAATAGAGGATGCTAACTCTAGAAACACTCGCTATAAAAACGAAGTTCTAGATGTAATTACTCGAGCAATGAATCTTCATATTAGTAAGCATAAATTTGAGGAACTTGAAAACATTTCTTTAGATTTACTAAATTTGCCAGAAGGTGAAAAAGGCAAAGAAATCGTAGATCTTATAAAAAATACTGATGGCCTTGGTTCAATAAAATTTGAGAAATTGCAGATTACTCGTCCTATTTCTCCAATACTTGAAAAATGGAAAGAAAGAGAGGCTAAAAGAAAAATGGAGGATCCGTCGAGGGAGGCTAGGGATGAAGCTATAAAGAGGTATTTAGAGCAAACAACTCAAGTTGCGTTATCTCAGTCTTCTCATGCGTTGCTTGCACAACAACCAGCAGAGGTTAGTGAGCAACTGCCTCAACCTCTTGTCCTAGCTAGAAGTCCGAGCAAAAGTCTTTAATGGAATTAAAAAAGATAGTCCGATGATTAATCGGCAGTGTCCGGGTATTTGGTGAGGTCACTCCCGCGACTATGCCAACTACCCACCCTACGTGGCCGGGGGCGGGGGGGGGGGGGGGGGGGGGGGAAGGTAGGGGGGGGTGGCAAAGGAGCGCACAAAAGAGCTGGAGGCCGGGGTGGGTGGG
>CAZAXX010000047.1:0-19739 GCA_964489265.1 uncultured Coxiellaceae bacterium | reverse complement strand
GTCAGGATTCTTTTTCGCTAAAATCAAACCACCACGTGGTCCACGCAAGGTTTTGTGTGTTGTTGAAGTTGTTATGTCTGCGATTTGCACGGGTGAAGGATATAATCCCACTGCAATTAAACCCGCAACATGCGCAATATCCGCCATGAGATAAGCGCCAACACTGTCCGCAATGTCACGCAACCGTTGCCAATCAACAATACGTGAATACGCAGAAAATCCAGACACAATTAATTTTGGTTTGTGTTGTTTCGCTAATTCTTCCACTTGATTGTAATCAATCAAACCGGTTTTCAGATCAAGACCATAGGAATGAAATTGGTAAAATTTGCCGGAAAAACTTACTGGAGAACCATGCGTTAAATGTCCACCATGCGCAAGACTCATACCTAAAGCTACATCGCCTGGATTCAACATCGCAGAATAGGCTGCTGCATTGGCTTGTGAACCGGAATGCGGTTGCACATTGGCATAGTCTGCACCAAATAATTTTTTCACGCGCTCAATCGCTAATTTTTCAGCGACATCAACAAATTCACAACCACCGTAGTAACGCTTATCAGGATAACCTTCAGCATATTTATTCGTGAGAGTAGTACCTTGCACTTCGAGCACCAAAGGACTGACGTAATTTTCGGATGCAATTAATTCAATGTGTTCTTCCTGACGTTGATTTTCGTTTTCAATTGCTTCAAAAAGTGCAGGATCGAATGCTTGTAAGGATGTCGCTTTAAACATGTGAATTACCCCTTCAAATTAGATTCTTCTAATATTTTTTTCGCTTGTTGGTCACGATAATTTTGAATAGCAGTGCGAAATTCTGGATTTTTTAAACTTAAAATGCTCGCTGCAAATAAACCGGCATTGATTGCGCCCGCTTTTCCGACTGCCATCGTTGCAACTGGAATGCCGCCTGGCATTTGAGCGATGGATAATAGCGAATCCATTCCATTAAAAGCCTGGGAAAGAATGGGAATTCCGATGACGGGTAATAATGTTTTTGAAGCAATAACGCCGGGTAAATGTGCTGCGCCACCGGCACCACCGATAATGACTTCAATTCCGCGTGATTCTGCTGTTTTTAAGTATTCAAATAATGCATCGGGTGTACGATGTGCAGATAACACACGCGCTTCATTGCCAATGTTTAATGAGTCGAGCACAAGTCCGGCATGTTCCATGATCGGCCAGTCGGATTTTGAACCCATGAGAATGCTAACTAAAATTTTTGACATTTGATTTCCTTCCTCTACATTAATGCTTAAAACATCGTGTGCCAGTAAATACCATCGCGATTTGATGCTCATCACAAGCGGCAATCACCTCGGAATCACGCACAGAACCGCCGGGTTGCATAATAGCATGAATCCCCGTATTTGCGAGGCGGTCAATGCTATCACGAAACGGGAAAAATGCATCGGAAGCCAGAATAGATCCTGCTATTTCTTTACCGGCTTTTTTGATCGCGAGATCCACTGCATCCACTCTCGACACTTGTCCCGCACCCACCCCTACCGTCGCATTATTTTTTGCAATTAAAATCGCATTGGATTTTATTTGTTTTAAGACGGGCCAAGCAAACAACATGGTTTTGAGTTCATCAGCGGTGGGTTTACGTTTCGTCACGACTTGTAAATCATTTTCAGTAATGATTTTAAGATCTTTGTCTTGCACCAACACACCGCCATCAATAAATTTCATTTCGTGTGAATGGTTTTGCTGCGACGAAACTTTTAATTCCAACACACGTAGATTGGATTTCTTCGCAAAAATTGCTAATGCTTCTTCTGAATACGCTGGTGCAATTAAAACTTCAAAGAAAATTTGAGTGACGGCTTCAGCAAGTTCTTTGGTGCAAGGTCGATTCAATGCGATGATTCCACCAAATGCAGATAATGAATCTGCCTGGAAGGCACGCTCAAACGCACTCAAAATAGTATCCGCAGTTGCAACACCACATGGATTGGCGTGTTTCACGATCACGCAAGCCGGCTCACTAAATTCACGCACACAAGAAAAAGCAGCATCCGCATCTGCGATATTATTATAAGAAAGTTCCTTGCCTTGATGTTGCTTCGCTGAAAAAATTCCACTGGCATCTGAAAAACGATACGCACAGGCTGCTTGATGTGGATTTTCGCCGTAGCGTAAATCTAGATGTTTGGTGAGATGCAGATCGATTTTATTTTTAAAAATAGTTGTGTCATCTTTCGATAAATAATCGAAAATAAGCGCATCATATTCTGCGGTGTGTTCAAATGCTTTAGTCGCCATTTTTTTTCGGGTTGCAAAACTTAAACCATCATTTTCACGTAACTCATTTAATACGTGCGCATAATCAAGCGGATCCACTAACACGCCGACCCAACCCATATTTTTTGCAGCAGAACGAATCATGGTCGGCCCACCGATATCAATATTTTCAACCGCATCATCAAACGTCACATCCGGTTTTTTTATCGTTGCTGCAAAAGGATATAAATTCACAACCACCAAATCAATCCAGCCAATATTATTTTCTTTGGCGACGTCAGCATGCTCGTCGCGCAAACCTAAAATTCCGCCATGCACAACGGGATGCAATGTTTTGACACGACCATCCATCATTTCTGGAAATTTTGTTACATCAGAAACATCACGCACAGGAATATTGGCTTCACGTAATAATTTACTGGTGCCACCGGTTGAAAGAATTTCGATATTTAACTCATGCAAACTACGTGCAAAATCAACTATACCTTGTTTGTCTGAGACAGAAATGAGTGCGCGTTTGACGGATGTTTTTGTTTGATTCATTTTACTTGGGTTCCCATGACAATGTGAATAGCTTCAACCAGCGCATCGCCTTCCAGGGCTTGCACACGATTTTTTAAAATTTCTACCGAATCATTCGGTAAAACCGGACATTTTTTTTGAACGAGAATCGGGCCGCCGTCTAACTCTTCTGTCACGATGTGCACGGTGCAACCGGTTTCTGTGATGCCTGAATCGAGTACGCGTTGATAGACATCTTTATCCATGCCGCCCGCAAAGGCTGGGAGCAAGGATGGATGTACGTTGATAATTTTATTACGCCATTCCTGCACAAATTCGTTCGATAAAATCCGCATGTAACCTATTAAAATAATATAATCAACGGCATGCGCCTGCATGAGCGTCGAAATTTTTTGATCGAAGGCTGCGCGCGATAAATCAGCTGGATTCAAAAAGACAGCAGGTAAAGCATGTTGTTTGGCGCGCTCTAAAATATACGCATCTTCTTTATTGCTCACAACAACCTTTATCTCTGCCGATAAATTCTTGTGTTGAATCGCAGCAATGATCGCTTCAAGATCAGTCCCACGAGTGGAACCCAATATTCCTAGCGATGGTTTATGCATGGCTGAATCCACCAGAGTAAAATTTGTTGCGATAATACTTAAAATAGGCGCAATTTGTCTATCCCTATCTCCCACCGCCCTGGCCCAACTTCATAGAATCTGAATTTATTGCTGTTTGGACCTGTAGACTAAGTGAGGTTAATTTAGCATTGAGTTCAGGATTCTTAGTTACCGTCTTGCCGCAGAAGTCGTTAATCGCCTGTAAGCAAAGCTGTAAATCATTCAGCATCTCTTTCGGCAATGGCATCGATTTTTCAATTAAACTCAATTTCACCATTAACATAGCAGCCCTACGTAAGAAAGGAGATGGATCCGTTTCACTTTTTATTAATGAAAATTTTATATACGCGCTTCTTTTTTCTGAAGAGACTGCTGGAGTCATTCTGTCTGCAAAAGTCAGCAGTTCTTTTGCTTCTCTGAAATAATCATTTCTTGTATCCATGGCTTGAACCTTAAGAATTGCATTCGCAGCATTGATACACTTAAGCAAAGACCCCGCAATAGGTTCGGATACAGAGACAACGGCGAGTTGCTCTGCTTTCAGCATCGCGATAAATTCGGGAGCATTTAACTCACTCAATCTCGAAATAATTGCGCCAACGATAGCACTATCATGATGTGCTTTTCTAAGATCAGCCAAGATTTGTTTGATTTGAGGAATCGATGATGGCAACGGTTGTGGTGCTTCGACTTTTTTTTCTTCTTCGACTGGCGGATTGTATGTTTTTACAAAATCAGCATCAGACATGTTTTTTGCAGCTATAACAACATTTTTGAAATCAGTATTAAGCATGGCTTGATGAACAGAACAATATTTTGAAAGATCTCTTATCACCTGTGGTGGCAGTTGTTTTAATAGTATAAGTGCGTTAGCCATTTGATTCGTGCCCAGTTTAAAATCGAGATCTTCTAATATCTCTCGCAACTTTGGATATTGTGGATATTGAGCTTGCACGACTGCTAAATCGTGCTTTTTGGTATCCGGTTTTACATATACGTGTTTTGTTGATTTTGTAAATGCGCCACTTAACCCAGCGAATGCATCAGAATCAGCAACTACCGCACTTAATGGATCAAATCTCACTTCTAAAGCAGACTGTGAGCCGCGACTTTTTTCTTCTGACTGCGATCCAAACAAAGATAATTCACGAGCTCTGTTTGTATATGCAATATAGTGTTCACAAATTTTTTGAAATTCTATCTGCCATTTAATAAGATCAAAATTCTCAGGCATGCGTAATAATGCTTGCAGCTTCGCTGTCAGATCGAGCATAGCTGGATCATTCGCGTACGCTGCTATGTTTTGATTGATCGCGACAATCAATGCATTGGCTAAACTTTGCAAACCAGGATAAATACGATCAGTCAATAATGTAGAAAATTCAGCATAGGATTCTGCTGATCTTAAATCAGCTAAATGCCGGGTTAATTCTTCTAATAAAGCATTTTGGTCTACCCTTGCTGTGAACTCAGGTGGTATTCCAGCAAAAACAATTCCTAACCCTTTCATACTTGATTCAACATGCAAAATGAAATTTGCTCGAGCTAATCCATCTTGATACGCTTGCATGAGACGTTCAGATTGCGCCTGGTCATTTATAAGTTCTATTAACATTCCCTTAAATGAACTTTTAAAAAAATCCGTGGAAGTCATCTGCCTTGAAGATTTATATTCTTTTATTATCGGAACTAGTAATTTATCTGCCCCAGACAGTGACATTGCAAATTCTCTAAAAAAATACGCCAATTTCAAATCCAGCGCACTTTGATGAACAAGCAAATCACCTTCAGAGGGAGCTTGTATTTTTTCGATTGTTGCAGAAAATTCAATTAACCTGGTTGCATATTTAACATATCGATCGCAGTTGTTTTCGAATTTTTTTTGCCACTCAGCAATATCAATTGTTTGTACCGTTTGATCATTCAGCATGTTTATATCAGTTCGTATGGAAGATGCCAAATGCAAAAATGCATCCCATGTCTCAGACATTTTTTCATTAGCCTTAATGTAGCGCATGTTGATTGTCATTTCTTTACTGAGCGCATTAAACATTCCATCAACAATGGCTTGCAAAATTCCCCTATATTTTTGCGCCCATTCATCAAATTTTATAGCTGATTTTTTCGATTTAAGTTCATTAATTTGTTCATCCAATTTATCAAGACAGGACGCTAAAGAAATATCTATATCTGGATCTGCTGAATCATTACGAAAATAATTGAATATTCGATGTTCTTTTATCACGCCCACTTTTTTAAATACGCTACGCAGCATCGCAACATCGGATTGGATTCGTAAATAAAAATCGACTCGTTCAAATGCTTCCAGATAAAACTTCATACCTGACTGAATATCCGAATGGCCAGATGCTAACTTGACAAACACAGCTAAAGCTTTCTCAGGCGATTCTTGAACGTAGTCTGGATCCGCCATGAATTTTTTTATACTCGCAATCACCTCTTGGTTAGCTCTGAATCCTCCTAGCTGACCTGTTTTTTCAAGCTCTTTCATAACATAGTGGTTAATATCAGCAGCTAATAGTTTATTTATTTTTTTAATCGAATCTGAATCGCGCGGTATCTCTATTGTCATCGTCTTTTTCTGCTCTGCAGGCAAAGCCTGGCCTGCAGCTGCAAGGCAATCTTGATATTTTTTAAAATATGGCTGAGTTAAGGTAATAGTTTGTTTTTGTACCCATAACAAAATCTGCACCATGAGTTGATAATATTTTATATTCTTGTTGTCATTCTCAATTTGACGACGATAAAAATCACAAACATCGAGCCAAAAAGATATTCTATGTGTCGTTATATTTTCTGTTTGCTTGAGTTGACTCAATTTCATTTGCTCATTGACTAACTGCATTTTGGCAAAATCCGCTGTGATGAGTTTCTCAGCATTTTCAAGCGATATATTTGCTAACTCAACAGCACACTGTTCTGGGAGTGGTGTTTCAATCAATCGACGATGACGGGCTTTTCTGACTGTTTCTTTAATGTGTGGCGTAAACGAGGGAATTGCAACTTCCTTATCATTTATCGTTATTATTTCAGATTGGAAAAACATTTGTGTTAATAGAATTGTACAATTTCCTCGATTCTTAGAAAATTTTCTGTAAAGCTCAGGTTCGAGAGAGAACTTTTCTCTGGCCTTTTCGTCTAATTTCTCTAACATGTTTCCGAATGCAATTTGTATAACATAAGAATAAATGACTCGTAATTTAAGGTCTTCTTTTTTATTTGGTTGTCCTTCATACATATCGAAGAATTTTTTTAATTGAAGCAGATCAATTACTCTCGCATCTAAATCATCATTTTCATCTAACAACTCTTCACACGCTTTCATGATCATATCATCTACTAAAGTTGATATGAGTTCTTTTCCACCCTGTATTTTGAATACAGGAGGATCCTCATTCATATCAAGTATTAACGTTGTTGTGTTAAGAAAATCAAACAGCCTATTAAACCATTCTTTAAAAGTATCTGCTTCGATGACTTCAAATTTCTGCTCTGTGTCTTCTCTCTGAAATGTGACAGGAAAATTATTGAATACTCTACTGACCAGGCTAAAATCTTTCTTTGTTGTGGCGTCTTTTATAAATTCTCTACTATCGGCGACTGCCTTTTTTCTTAGTTCGGCATCACTTAAAGAGAATACGGACGTCGCTGCGGCTTTTTCTTCTTTTCCTTCTTTTTCTTCTGATTTCTCTTCGGGTAAATCCATATAAAATTGTAGAAAATTGAGGAAGTTACCTGGCATGTAGGGCCTCGTTTTATTTAGAATTGCATCTATTTAGTATAGCAAACTAGAGACGTGTCATCCTGAACGAAGTGAAGGATGACAAGTGTTACGTTCAGAACGACGCCCTGCGCAAAACCCGCATCGCCTGAATTCGGCGATTGATTAAATCCAACGTTCCAATATCTTTTCGATGAAATAAAGGACCTTCAATTCGAGTGATTTCCTGTTCTGCGAACACTTCTGCTGCAGGAATTGTGGCAGCCACACCAACAACCGCCGCTGTGCGTGAACCCAACGCATATAATTTTCCATCACGCGCATCAACCGCAGCGAGATAAAGATGGTTGGCATCTTGAACCTGCGAAACATCAATCACGCTATTTTTGCGAGGTTGATCTGGATAACCTTCTGGTACCGCATATTTGCAAACAGTCGCCGCACGCGCAAAACGTACCTGCTCTGCTGATAAATTTCCTTGAACCATCGCTTCACAAATCGCAACGAAATCCGATTCGAGAATGGTTAACACATTCAACGATTCGGGATCACCAAAACGTGCATTAAATTCAATTAAGCGCACGCCATCTTGCGTCGCCATATAACTACCGTACAAAATGCCAATGTATTTTTCGCCGGATTCTTTTGCGACTGCAGCAACGACTGCTTGATTAATATTAAATGCAGCAAGCACATCATCTTCTGTCAAAAACGGTAAACTATGATTCGCAGCAGAATAACTTCCCATGCCGCCAGTGTTAGGACCCGCATCATTTTCAAATGCACGTTTGTGATCTTGCACTAACGGCATCGGAATTAAGCGTTCGCCATCGCAAAAACACATAAAAGAAAATTCTTCGCCTATGCATTTTTCTTCGATCACAAAAGAATGTTTCGCAGAAAATAATTCTTCGCAAAATTGATACGCTTCTTCAATCGAATGCAAGTGATCGCCAGCTACTTTGACGCCTTTGCCGCCCATCAAGCCATCGGCTTTAATCACGTAACGACCTTCGCCCAAGTGCTGTAAAAAATCTTTGACGCCAGTTAAATCATGAAACGCTTTATATTCGGGTGAACCCGCAATCTGATATTTTTTTAATAAATCCCGGGTGAATTTTTTACTGGTTTCAAGCTGCGCTAAAAACTTTTTTGGGCCAACGACGGGAATGTTTTTTTCCCACAACCGATCAGCGAGACCTTGTTCGAGTGGTGCTTCTGGACCGATGATGGCTAAATCAATTTTCCAGGCGAGTGCTTGCTGCACGACTGCATTAACATCACAAATATCACCAACCCAATAGTTTTGAACTAATTCAGAAATTCCGGGATTATTCGACGAAGCACAACAAAAAAGAATGGGATTTTGCGGCGAACGCTTGAATGCTTTCGCCATGGCATGCTCGCGCGCACCGGAACCGATAATTAAAATATTCATGTTGGTTTGCCTTGACGTCGTTCTTTTTCCCATTCTTTTATTTTCTTTTCAGTGATATCACCCGTCACATAACAACCATCCATGCAAGCCATGCACGGTTTATCAATATGATGATCACCACGCCGCGTGACTGCTTCAACTAAATCATCTAATTCCTGATACAACAATTTATTCACGCCTAAAAATTCACAAATTTCTTTTTCTGTACTGTGTGCCGCAATCAATTCATCGCGTGTTGGAATGTCGATACCATAAAAACAAGGGTTTTTGATGGGTGGACAAGTCGAGACAAAATAAATTTCTTTCGCGCCAAATTCGCGAACCATTTTCACAATTTCACGGCTAGTCGTGCCGCGCACAATACTATCATCCAGAATTAACACTTTTTTGTCTTTGATTTCGGTTTTTTGTGGCGTTAATTTATAACGAACGCTACGACTACGCTCTTGACCATCCGGCATAATAAACGTACGACCGATGAATGGATTTTTGTATAACCCTTCTGAATAACGCACACCTAATTCATGCGAAAAGGAAAGCGCGGCTGTGTTTGAGGTAAATGGCGCTGGAATCACGACATCGGGCACACACTCAGGATATTTTTCTTTCCAGCGTTTCGCTAAATTTTGTCCCATGCGCAACCGGGAACGATACACGCTGATTGCATTTAATGTTGCATCCGGTCGGGCAAAATAAACATATTCAAAAATGCACGGCGTGAATTTTTCTTTCGTTAAAATTTTTCGAAATAATTCACCGGAACGATTCACAAAAACCACTTCGCCCGGCTGCACATCACCCAGCGGTTCAAAACCTAACGCATAAAACATCGTTGTCTCAGATGCAAAAATATAATCTGTCGTACCATTTTCATTCTTGCGCTCACCCATTACCAAAGGACGAATGCCGTGTGGATCACGGAACGCGACCATGCCTTTGCCAATGATGGTACTCACCACAGAATACGAACCACTGACACGAGTGAAAATCGTATTGATCGCATCACACAATTTAGTAAAAAATTCTGCTTCTTCATCCGTCGTGTAATTTTTTCCATCCAAGCCATCGGCCAGCATGTGTAATAGCACTTCGGAATCAATTGAAGAATTTAAGTGGCGATGTTTTTTTTGCGTAATTTCTTCCGCTAATTCTTTATAATTAACGAGATTTCCATTATGCGCCAACGCAATTCCGCGCGGACTGCCGATCCAAAGAGGTTGCACATCTGCAATATCATAACCACCGGCGGTCGGATAACGCGTATGTCCGATACCGATATTTCCTTTTAAATGGGCAATATCATCTGGCGAAAAAATTTCTCGGACATAACCCAAGCCTTGTTTTAGATAAAAACGTTCTTTGTACGTCAATATCCCAGCCGCATCTTGTCCGCGATGTTGTAAGTGAATCAAGCTGTCATATAATTCTGCCGCAACGGGTGCGTGACTGAAGATGCCGACAATTCCACACATAATGATGACCTCTAATTTAGAACTATGTTGTAGCGTGACATCCTGAGCGTAGCGAAGGATCTCCTTATATATGGAGATCCTTCGCTACGCTCAGGATGACACGCCTACACCAAATACGCCGCAATATTCCGCTTAATTCTCTCGATCACGGATTGATTGCTTTCCGGAAAATTAAATTTCGTTCCCGTGATCATTTCATAAAGTTGAATATAACGTGATGACAACGTCACAATTAATTCTTCCGGGGCAGCAGGCAAGACTTTGTCATTGTAAGGATCGCAATGCTCAGCAAACCATAAACGCAAAAATTCTTTGTCGATATTTTCCGGTTCTAATTTCTCAGCAAACCGTTTTTCATAACTGTTCGCCAACCAGTAACGACTGGAATCGGGTGTGTGAATTTCATCGACTAACACAATGTTGCCATCGGCATCTTTACCCATTTCATATTTGGTATCGACTAAAATCAAGCCGTGTTTTTTGGCAACTTGCACACCGTATTCAAACAAACGCATGGCGGCAGTGGATGCATAATCCCAATCTTCTTGAGTCATCCAGCCTTCGCTGACAATTTCTGCAGGGCTGATGGGGCGATCATGATTTTCATCTTTGGTCGTCGGTGTCAACATGGGTTCCGCTAAACGTTGATTTTTTAGCAAACCCTCTGACAATTCATTGCCGCAATAATTGCGCACGCCTTTTTGATATTGCGTCCAAAGCGAAGTGCTGGTCGTACCAGTGATGTAGCCACGCACAACAAATTCAATGGGAAAAACCGTGCATTTTTTTGCGATGGTAACATTGGGATCTGGAATCACAATGACGTGATTCGGAATAATATCTTGGGTTTGTTCAAACCACCAGGCACTCGCGAGATTCAAGACTTGGCCTTTGAACGGCACCGATGCCAACACACGATCAAATGCGCTTTGCCGATCGGTTGTGATTAAAACTAATTTATCACCTAAATCATAGGTGTCACGCACTTTACCTTGATATTTTTTTCCAACCGAAAGATCGGTTGTCGTTAAACAATGTGGTAAGGCACTTTTTATTTCATCTGAATAATGTTTAATAGTAGTAGCAGTCATGGGCATAGGGATTATATAAAATATGTGAGTTAATAACGTCGTTCAGCCGGGTTTCATCAGCGCTCACTTGCCACAAAATACCGTGACGAATAGCACGAATTCCTTTTATGTTAAATTGATCTTCCAACATTTGTTGCTTTTGGCGTCCCAACATATCATCTTTGGCACGCACTAATAATTCGGTTTTTTCACGAGTTCCAGAAATCATTTTTTCTTTGCGATCATTAAATAAAACACCGCTTGCTTTGATTTTCTCAAAAATTTCTGGTGAATCACATTCAATTTCCCAATGCACGCGACGTTTGATTTTCGCTGGAATATTCGAGTGATTTAATGCATTTTCAACTGACATTGCTTGATTATCAGAAATAATTAAATCAATGATTAATTCATAATGCTGAGTTGGTTTTTGATAACGGGAAATTTCATTGGGTCGCGGATAATAATTTAAAGGTGCGACGTCTGTAACAAATCCAGCTTGAATATAGTCACGCATCGATTGAAAAATTCGATCGCCATTGCTGGTGCGTTCTGGATGCGGCATCATCGCCATGACATTGCCCGCTTTGTTTGACACAGCAGCGATATTGTCAATGGATCCATTCGGATTCACTGGAAATTCATCTTTGATATTGCCGAGCGCATCGCAATATTGAAACACATTTAAGCCGTGATTTTGCATTTCAATTAACAATGCAGGTGGAATCACAAAACGACCTTCGCCGTGCGCGACGGGAATATGCAGTAAATCATGGGGTTTTAAGTAACGCGTAAATGCATTCAGTTGATAACGATCTGATAAACGCATGGTAACCCATGCATTATAAAATCCGGTTCCTAATACTTTGCCGTCTTGAATGCGTTTGTTGTCCGTTAACACCATCGACAACTTGTCATTTTCAACGCCTGGCACCAAACCCGTCTCTACTAAAATTTGCGCGCCATTGCAGATACCTAAGACCGGTTTGCCTAATTTACTTTGCGCTTTGATCACTTGCATGATGGGATCCAATGCGGCAATCGCACCGGCCCGCGAACGATCTTCATAAGAAAATCCACCGACGATGATGTAACCGGCAAATTCGCTGAGTTTGGTTTTGGATTCATTCCATAAAAATTCTTCGGGCTGCATGCCGGAACGTTTTACCGCGAGAATCGTTTCGCGCTCACAGTTTGAACCTGGGAATTGTATGATGCCTATGCGCATAGTTTTTTTCTCGTTTAATGTGACACTACTATGAAAATAATTTTACTTTTGATTCACCCGTCACAACCTTACCAATCTCATGCAATTTAAATTCTGGAAAAGCACTCAAACTTCGGCGCGCCTGATCCACTTGATCTGGCGCTACAAACATCACCAAGCCCACCCCCATGTTAAATGTGCGATACATTTCTTCATCATGCAAACCGCCCAATTGACGCAACATGGAAAATACCGGTTGTTCTGGCCAGGAATTTTTCTTTATTTCCACCTGACAACCATTCGGTAAAATACGTGGAATATTTTCGAGTAAACCACCGCCTGTAATATGCGCCATGCCTTTAATCGCAACATGGTCTTTTAATAAATGTAAAACAGGACGCGTGTAATTGATGTGGGGTTCCAGCAACACCTCGCCTAACGTGCGATTAAATTCCGGCAATTCAGAATCAACATTAAATTTTCCAATATCAAAAAATAATTTTCGCGCCAGAGAATAACCATTCGTATGCAAACCACTTGACGTGAAGGCGAGCACAACATCGCCTGGCGTGATGGTTTTGCCTAAAATCACTTTTTCTTTATCAACCACACCCGTGATCACACCCACTAAATCATGTTCGCCAGCAAGATACGTACCCGGCATTTCTGCCGTTTCACCACCGACGAGTGAAATTTCATTTTCCAAACAAGCCTTCACCATGCCCATGACAATTTGCTCAACAATCGCGGGTTTTAATTTATCGTTGGCAATGTAATCCAATAGCGTCAATGGTTTTGCGCCTAACACAATAATGTCATTGGTAGTCGCACTCACGAGATCCGCGCCTATCGTATCGAATTTTTGCATCATGCGCGCAATCATGATTTTGGTGCCGACACCATCAATGCTTTGCACGAGTACCGGTTGTTGGTAATCACGGATAATGGTTTTTAAATCGTAAAGCGCACCAAAGCTGCCTAAATTGGTTAATACTGCTTTTGAAAAAGTGCTTTCCACACCTTTCTTAATTCGCTGTACCGCTTCATTGCCAGCAGCAATATCGACACCCGCGGATTTGTAATCGATTGTTGTCATAATAATTTTTCTCTTAAACCATTCGTCCAAGCCGATTTTGCATCACTCACATCCAAATCAATACACGATTGCATCGCTAAGCGCGATTGGGATTGGGTATTGCCAATCACCTCAATTGGAATTTGGTAAAACGTGAAGGTTTTTTTCAATGCGGCTAATTTATCTTTAGCGACTTCCAAAATAAATCCGCCTGTTTCGCCAAATAATTTTTTCTCATCCGATAAATCGCCCGGCAGGTTGAGCACTGCGCCGATTTTATTTTTGAAACTCATTTCTGCGAGCGCCACTGCCAAACCGCCATCTGAAATATCATGCGCGGATAAAATGAATCCTTGTTGTATGCAATCATTTACTGCGTGAATTTCTGCTGCAATTTGCGTTAAATCGGGTTTCGGTACATTCGCACCTAATTCGCCATGCAAATCATAATAAACACTACCACCACATTCATCTTTGCGTTCGCCCACTAACACCAATAATGAGTCGCTGCGTTGTAAATTTTTCGTAACAACTTTACTAACATCGTGCATATTCCCAAGACAACTAATCATGGGACTAGCTGGGATCGCACCCGTTCTGGATTCATTGTAAAGTGAGACATTGCCTGAAATAACTGGCAGTGATGCGCCGGGAAATTCTTTTAAACCAATCGCAAGACACGCGTCTTTGATGCCGCGCACCGATTCCGTGAAATCCCACATTTGTTCGGGTTTTTCTGGATTTCCAAAGCAAAGACAATCCGTCACCGCTTGTGGCAAAGCACCGACAGCCGTCACATTGCGCGCTGCTTCAACGACAGCATTGACAGCGCCCCAGTATGGATCGATTTTGTTGTAACGTGGACATTGATCCAGCGAGAGTGCGATACCGGTTTGGCGAATTTCCTCAGGATATTTTTCTTCATTGAAGGGTTGCATCACCCCCGCATCCGCCTCACCTGCTTCTAACACAGTACGGCCTTGCACCTGTTTATCATACATTTCAAAAATCGGTGCGCGAGATGCGATATTTTCGTGTGCGAGTAATTTTAATAATAGTGCATTGTAATCTTGTGGTGGAGCTAATTCTGGTTCAGATAATTTTTTGATGCCAGGTGCATAAGGACGATCATACAAAATACCTTTCGTCACATCTGACGCGCGTGCGCGCACAATTTCCTGGCCGTGATAATTAACGACATACCAACCATCGGTCCGAATTTTTCCGACCACTTTTGCCTGAGCGCCAAACGAAATATCGGGCAACGCAAAGGTTTGATTGTAATGTGTCAAAATCAGATCGACTAAATTCGGTGGCACGCACCACATGAAGCGTTCTTGGGTTTCTGAACAAAGAATCACGGAAGGATGTAAATGCGCCATGCTAGTCGGCACTTTTTCCAAATCAATCTCGGCACCTAAACCGGCCGCTTCGGCAATTTCAACCGATGCACAAGCGACACCACCTGCGCCTAAATCTTTAAAGCCAACGTGATCAATTAAATTTTGTTCGCGCAAAATGGCAAACAACGCATTATTCGCCTTGAGCAAATGCCGTTTCAAAAATGCATTGGGTTCTTGCACAGCGCCTTTGTTTTGTTCCTGATTTTCTTCGACTAAATCGGTCGATGCAAAACTGGCGCCACCAAATCCACTATTATCAGTGGGTTTGCCAACGAGAATATAAACGTGCTTTTCTGCATTTTTTGGAGCATAAGAATGTATGACATGATCATCTCGGACCACACCGAGCGTGACGACGGTCACTAAACAGTTTTCATTGTAACCTGGATCAAAATACACATCGCCTGCGAGATTAGGCACACCAATTGGATTGCCGTAACCTGCAATGCCTGCAACCACGCCGGATTGAATCCAACTGGTTTTTTCGCGGGTAATATCGCCAAAACGTAACCCATCCGCGACAGCAATCACTTCCGCACCCATGCAAGACACATCACGTACGTTGCCACCGACACCGGTCGCCGCACCTTCATAAGGTACAATTTGGGAAGGATGATTATGTGACTCATGACTCATCACGACACCATAGCGTCTTCCTTCCTGATCGCGCGCGACTTCCACAATTCCAGCGTCTTCTTTCGCACCTAAAATGACATTGGGGCCATCGGTGACTAAGGTTTTTAAATGTTTGCGACTGGATTTATAGGAGCAATGTTCTGAGCCTTGAATGGACCACAAAACTAATTCGGCTAAAGTGGGAGGGCGTTTTAAAATTGTATTTTGAATTGTGAGCGCTTCATCGACGGTGAGAACGAGGTTGTATTTTGCAAGCTGAGAGCGAATTGCTTCATGTGACAACTCAGTAAAATCAAGGGCCTCTGGATTTGCAAGCATGTTATAGTCACTCCCCACGTTTTAGGGCGCTAAGATAGCATGGATCATGATTTTGGGCGATCTTTTTTTCGGAATTTTTGCGGACAAAGAAGCAAGCGAATCATTATAGCAAATTCCTTTTTTGTCATTTAATATGTGTCTAGACATAGAGTGGGATTGGCCCCATAATTCGCACCTTTTCTTCATGCATGAGCCGGAGACCATAGAGGAAAATGACAAACAATGTAATTGAGCTTCGTGATGTATCCAAGTCGATCCACGACCACCAAATTTTATATGACATTACGCTCGAAGTTCGCAATGGCGAGTTTCTTACGTTGCTCGGTCCATCAGGCTGTGGCAAAACAACGTTGCTGCGTTTGATCTCTGGATTTGAAGAACCGACGACCGGTAAAATTTTTATTAATGGCAAAAATGTCGATGGCTTGCCGCCACACTTGCGGCATGTGCACACGGTTTTTCAAAGTTATGCGCTTTTTCCGCATATGACCGTTTATGAAAACATCGCTTTTGGACTCCGTTGTCAGAAATTACCGAAAAAAGAAATTGAAGAACGCGTCGATGAAGTCTTAAAAATTGTAAAACTGGAAAAATACAGCAAGCGCAAACCCGAACAATTAAGCGGTGGCCAACAACAACGGGTTGCGATCGCCCGCGCCGTCGTGAATCGTCCACTTGTTTTATTGCTGGATGAACCCTTGAGTTCGCTGGACTATCGTTTGCGTAAAACCATGCAGATCGAATTAAAACAATTACAGCGCAAATTAGGCATTACGTTTATTTTTGTGACACACGATCAGGAAGAAGCACTTTCCATGTCTGATCGGGTGGTCGTCATGAATGAAGGCGGCATCGAGCAAGTTGGCACACCGCGGCAAGTCTATGAAAAACCTCAGAGTTTGTCGGTCGCAAAATTCATTGGCGAAGTGAATATTTTTGATAGCGAAGTCATTGCTATCAACGAGAAGAAAGTCACCGTCAATATTCAGGGCAAAGAACGCGTCGTCAAAACCTCCCGTGAATTTTCGGTGGGGGAAAAAGCGCATGTGATCGTTCGACCTGAAGATTTACGCGTTTGGGATAGCTCAGAAGTCGATGACACGCATGATATGTTTCCGGGCGTGGTGGAAGAAGTTATTTACAAAGGCACGACTGTCGATCTTATGGTACGGCTGTCCAATAATCAGATGGTGGCCGCGACAGAATTTTTTGATGAAGATGATGATCGTCTGGAATATGCGATTGGCGAAAAGGTCTGGACGACCTGGCTTTCTGGCTGGGAGGTGATCTTGCCACATGAAGCATGACCGCCTATTTAAACAATTTTCTCTCTCAGTCATCTGGATTTGGCTGTTAATTTTTGCCATGCTGCCGTTTGGCTTGGTCAGCGTGGCAAGTTTTTTGAGTCATAGCGATAATCACCTGCTTCAATTGCCATTTACGTTAACGAACTATGTGCAATTGAATAACTCGATTTACATCAAAATTTTTAAAGAATCGTTTTATGTCGCGGGCATTTGCACCGTGATCTGTCTCGTGCTCGGTTACCCGTTTGCGTATGCGATTGCGCGCATGCAAAATCGTTACAAAGGTATGTTTATCCTGTTAATCATCATTCCATTCTGGACCAGCTCTCTCATTCGCTGCTATTCCATGATTACGATTTTAAAACCAAAAGGTGTGATTAACTCTATTTTGATGTGGATGGGCTTCATTGATAAACCGCTTTCACTCCTATTTACTGACACTGCCGTCATGATTGGTCTGGTTTATAATTTATTGCCTTTCATGATTTTGCCTTTGTTAACGAATATTGAACGCTTGGATGGACGCTTGATTGATGCTGCGCGTGATTTGGGTGCGAATCGTATCACTACTTTTCGGCGCATCATTTTGCCGCTAACGTTGCCTGGGATTTTGTCTGGTTGCATCTTGGTATTTTTGCCGGCGATGACGATTTTTTACATTCCAGATTTACTGGGCGGCTCAAAATCCATTTTGCTGGGTAACTTAATTCAAAATCAATTTTTAATTGCGCAAAACTGGCCATTAGGATCAGCCATCAGCATCGTCTTCACCTTATTGCTGGCGGTATTATTATTAATTTATTGGCGCACCACGCGCAGCAGCCATACGCAGGATTTGTTATGAAGAACATACCGGTTGGCTCTTATCTCACAGCGATTTATTTATTTTTCTACATTCCCATTTTTGTGTTAATCGCGTATTCATTTAATAACGCACAATATTCGTTGGTCTGGCATGGATTTTCCATGCGCTGGTATTCAGAATTAATTTCTGACACGGATTTGTGGATTGCGGTCGGGCATTCGCTGATTTTAGGTATTGTTGCCGCAACGATTGCGATGTGGATAGGCGCTCTTGCCGCCGTGAGTTTGTATCGTTATCAATTCATGGGACGGCGCGTGTTGTATGGGCTTGTTTTCATTTTGATTTTATCGCCTGATATTGTGATGGGAATTTCGCTGCTGATTTTATTTAGTCTCATCAAAATTTCGCTGGGATTTTGGAGCTTGCTGCTCGCGCATATTACGTTTTGTATTCCGTTTGTGGTGGTGACCGTCTACAGTCGTATCGTCAGTTTTGATCAATATATTTTTGAAGCGGCGAAAGATTTAGGCGCGACGGACACCGTGATTTTCTCACGGATTATCTTGCCGTTGCTTTGGCCGGCTCTCTTGTCCGGTTGGTTGTTGAGTTTCACGCTGTCGCTCGATGATGTCATTATCAGTTATTTTGTGGCGGGCCCTGATTTTGAAATTCTTCCTCTGAAAATTTACTCCATGGTACGCTTAGGCGTGAAGCCGGAAATTAATGCGCTTTGCAGTGTCACATTTTTATTAACACTGGTACTCATCATTCTCTCGCAGATTTCTTTAAGGAAAAAGCCATGAGGCGTGCGCTGCTGAGTTGTCTTGTTGTTACAAGCGTTTTGTTTGGGACAAAGGCACAGGCTGACGATAATATTTTAAATCTCTACACGTGGTCTGGTGTGATTCCAGAATTTGCCATCCAGCAATTTGAAAAAGAAACGGGGATTAAAGTTAATTTTTCAACCTACGACAGCAATGAAATTCTCTATGCAAAATTAAAAGCCTCTGAAGACGCGGGTTACGATATTGTGGAACCCTCCAGCTATTACGTGGATCGTATGCGTAAACAAAACATGCTGGAACCCTTAGATAAATCCAAATTGCCGGGGCTCAAAAATATTGATCCGCAATTTCTCGATCAGAGTTATGACCGACATAACAAATTTAGTGTTCCATTTATCTGGGGAACGACCGGAATTTACGTAAATAAAGCCTATTTTGCACCGAAAACCCTGACCAAATGGGCTGATCTTTGGGACCCACGCTTCAAAAATCAATTGATGTTGCTGGATGATTCGCGCGAAGTTTTTGCGATTGCGCTACATACCCTCGGTTACTCGGTGAATGATGAGAATCCGGAGCACATCCAGGCGGCTTATCTTAAGCTAAAAGAATTATTGCCCAACATAAAATTATTTAAAAGTGATGGCGTCATCACCATCATGATCGATGAAGATGTAAATGTCGGCATGGCGTGGGATGGTGATTTATACAAAGCAAAAAAAGAGAATCCTGAGCTGGAATATATTTTCCCGAGTGATGGTTTTCTTATTTTTCTGGACAGTTTTGTCATGGTAAAAAATCCGCCGCACCGTGAGAACGCGTACAAGTTCTTGAATTTTATGCTACGTCCTGATGTGGCGAAAGAGATCGTGCTAAGCACCAGTTTTGCTACTCCCAATCTCGCCGCGCAAAAATTATTGCCGAAAGAAATCCAATCGAATACGACGATTTATCCTTCGCACGCGATTTTGCGGCGCGGGGAATTGCAGACGGACATGAGTGACAAATCACTCGCGCTTTACGAGAAATACTGGGAAAAGTTGAAGATCGAAGGTTAAGCTTGGCTGCCGCTGACTTCGCTATTTTTTCGTGCCCGCGCCC
>CAZAXX010000046.1:0-19750 GCA_964489265.1 uncultured Coxiellaceae bacterium | reverse complement strand
TTTCTTACACTAAGTGGCATTCCCGCGCAGGCGGGAATCTATAAATCCATCATAATAATGCTTGATGTAAGATTCCCGCCTGCGCGGGAATGACATTTGTTTATTTTTAGCTGGTACAATGGCGTGTAAGGGTAAACGAGAATGGACTATTCTGCAAATATTCTTTTTACTAAAATAATAAATTTGCCAAGATACACTGATAAATATCGGTTAATTTGTCCAGATCGGCGATGCGCACATGTTCATTAATTTGGTGAATGCTCGCATTGCATGGACCTACTTCAACAACTTCAGCACCAGTAGGTGCGATAAATCGACCATCTGATGTGCCGCCCGTTGTCGATAAAACAGGATCAAGTCCCGTAATTTCTTTAATGGCTTGTCGTGTTGCAGCCACGAGCTTACCTTGTTTAGTTAAAAAAGGATTACCAGAATGGTTCCACTGCAAATCAAAATTTAATTTATTTTTTTCTAAAATAAGTCTGACTCTATCTTGCAATTCCTGAACGGTCACCGCAGTTGAAAAACGAAAATTAAAATGCATTTCCAGAATGCCAGGCACGACATTGACAGCACCGGTTCCTGAATTCAAATTTGAAATTTGAAATGTGGTCGGCGGGAAAAATTCATTGCCATTATCCCAAGTGGTTTCGACCAATTCTTTCAGAACGGGGGCAATCAGATGAATGGGATTGATGGCGATTTCTGGATAAGCAACATGACCCTGTTTGCCATAAACAGCCAATTTACCACCTAACGAACCGCGGCGGCCAACGCGAATTTGATCACCTAATAATTTGTCGCTGTTAGCTTCACCGACAATGCAGTAATCAATGGATTCGTTACGTCCTACGAGTTCTTCCATTACTCTTTTTGTGCCATTGACGCTGGGACCTTCTTCATCGCTCGTAATTAAAAATGCGATGGAACCCGCATAATTTGGATTGTTACGGACAAAATTTTCTGCTGCAACAATCATGGCAGCCAAACCACTTTTCATATCAGCGGCACCGCGCCCATATAAATATTCGCTGCGTTCGACTGGGGTGAAAGGATCGCTATCCCACGCTTCTAATGGTCCTGGTGGAACGACATCGGTATGCCCCGCAAATACGACGAGAGGCGCTTGTGTGCCATGCCGTGCCCATAAATTGGTGACATCACCAAAATGCATAAACTCAATAAAAAATCCCAATGCTTTAAGTCGATTGCTAATAATGTCCTGGCAACCCGCATCATTGGGTGTAACAGAGTGACGGCTAATTAATTCTTTTAAAAGTTCAAGTGTGGGTGACATGGATTTTCCTTCTTGTTTAAAGGGTCACTGCTTCACGCAAGAGATCATTTAATGCGACTTTACTGCGCGTTTGTGCATCGACTCTTTTGACGATAACGGCACAATACAAGCTATATTTGCCATCGGCACTCGGTAAGTTGCCAGAGACCACCACAGATCCTGCGGGTACCCGACCATAACTGACCTGGCCTGTTTCGCGATCATAAATACGCGTGCTTTGCCCGATATAAACTCCCATGGAAATGACAGAACCTTCTTCCACAATGACGCCCTCCACAATTTCAGAGCGCGCGCCAATAAAGCAATTATCTTCAATAATGGTTGGTGATGCCTGTAAGGGTTCCAATACTCCACCAATACCCGCACCGCCGGAAAGATGGACGTTTTTGCCAATTTGCGCACAGGAACTGACGGTTGCCCAGGTATCGACTAACGTGCCGGAATCAATATGCGCGCCAATATTGACGTAAGAGGGCATTAAAATCGTGTTTGGTGCGATAAATGAACCTTTACGAGCAACGGCAGGCGGGACAATCCGCACGCCAGCAGCACGCATTTCTGCTTCGGTTTTTTGCTGGAATTTGAGGGGGACTTTATCAAAATATTGGGTAAAACCGCCTTCCATAATGTGATTGTCGTATACGCGAAAATACAGCAAAATGGCTTTCTTCAGCCACTCATTGGTTTGCCAGACGCCATTGATTTTTTCTGCAACGCGGGCTTTCCCGCTATCCAATAATTCGATTGCCTCCGTGATCGCTTCTTGTAATTCGACCGAGGCTGTTTGTGGGGTGAGATTCGCGCGATCTTCAAATGCTGCTTCAATTATGTTTTTTAACATGTTATTCCCGTGAGTCATCAGTGATTTTATGTTAGGATACCGCATTTTCTATCTATGTAAATAATTATGGCAAAAGCAAAAATTGAACCCAAGCAAATCGCGAATGCGTATGTTACGTATAAGCGTTTATTTACGTACGTCCGTCGTTATTGGCCGTCGCTCGTCATTGCATTAATCGCTACGATGGTTTACTCCGGCATTGATGCCTGGTTTGTCTATTTTCTAAAGCCATTAATCAACAAAGGGTTGGTTGCAAAGGATCGTGAATTTTTGCGAATGGCACCTTTCCTCGTGCTAGTCGTTTTTATGATGCGTGGTTTTGCCAGCTTTTTTTCAAATTACAATATTGCATCTGTATCGCGTAATGTCATCATGCGTTTGCGGCAGGATATTTTTGCGCATTTACAGAAATTACCAGCACGCTTTTATGATAATGCGACATCAGGACAATTATTATCGGTCATTTTGTATAGTGTTGAACAAGTCGCAAATGCTAGCGCGGATGTGTTGACGACTGCGTTTCAGGCAGGATTTTTAATTATTGGTTTGCTGATTGTCATGTTCAAGATCAGTTGGAAATTGTCTTGTTTATATTTCCTCATTGCACCGCTTGTCACATTTATCATGCGTTATACCAGTAAGCGAGTCAGACGCTTGAGTTTAACAATTCAAGATTCCATGTCCACACTGACGCATACCGCAGAAGAAAATATTGAAGGTTATAAAGTGGTGCGCGGTTTTGGGGGTGAAAATTATGAAACTGAAAAATTTAATAAAGCCACTCGCATTAATCGACAACGTGAAATGAAAGTGATTGCAGCACGTTCCTGGAGTGTTTCTAGCGTGCAATTGGTTGCTGCAATGGCTTTGTCTGCGACGCTTTATATTGCGACCTTAGACATCGCAAATTCTATTTTATCACCCGGCGGTTTTGTTACATTGATTGCTGCGATGTTGGCGTTGTTAAAACCCATGAAAGATTTAACTTCGATGCAAAATAAATTGTATCGCGGTCTTGCTGGCGCACAAACTGTGTTTGAAATGCTGGATCAAAAACCGGAAGAAGATAATGGTGCACGGAGTTTGCTGCGTGCAATTGGTAAATTGAATTTTCAACAGGTTGGATTTGGTTATCATCCAGGTAAAACAGTTTTGCATGATATTAATTTCAACGTAGAACCAGGTGAAATTGTCGCATTAGTTGGACGCTCTGGTAGTGGTAAATCGACGCTGATAAGTTTGTTGCCGCGGTTTTATGCGGATTTTACCGGGAATATTTTGTTAGATGATATCTCGATTCGCGAATATCAGTTGAGTGATTTGCGTCGTCAATATGCGTTGGTTTCGCAAAACGTGATTCTCTTCAATGACACGATTCGTAATAACATTGCGTATGGACGTTTTGGTAGTGCGAGTGAAGAAGAAATCAAAACGGCAGCAAAAGCCGCACATGCGTTGGAATTTATTGAGCAACTGCCAAATGGGTTGGATACCATCGTTGGTGAAAATGGAGTGTTATTATCAGGTGGCCAACGACAACGGCTTGCCATTGCGCGCGCCATTTTAAAAAATGCACCGATTCTTATTTTAGATGAAGCAACCTCTGCGTTAGATACAGAATCAGAACGCTATATTCAATCCGCGTTGGATACCTTAATGCAAAATCGTACTACTTTAGTGATTGCGCATCGGTTATCAACGGTTGAGCATGCGAATAAAATTATTGTTTTTGATAATGGACATATAATTGAAACCGGCAATCATGCGGATTTATTAGCGCGTAACGGACAGTATGCAAAATTGTATCGTATGCAATTTAAGGATATTGAAACAACGTAATGAGCACACCACAGCGAAATTCAAAAAGAAGTCTGACATTGGAAAGCCACTGGTATCGATCTTCTTATAGTTGGCTGACTGTGTTGTTGTTGCCGTTGTCATGGTTGTTTCGTTTAGTTGTAGCGATTCGTTATTTTCTTTATCGTTTTAAAATCAAAAAATCATTCAAATTTAATGTGCCTGTGATCGTCGTAGGTAACATGACGGTGGGTGGCACTGGCAAAACGCCTTTTGTTATTTGGCTCGCACAGTTTTTGCAAAAAGAAGGATTTACGCCTGGGATTGTGAGTCGTGGGGTGGGTGGCGAACAATTGAGTGTGCCTTATTGGGTGGATGCAACCGCGGATCCGGCTATGGTGGGTGATGAAGCGTTGTTGTTAGTGCGTCGCACGCATTGTCCTATGGTAGTGGGTGTTGATCGGGTGGCTGCAGTGAAAGAATTGCTGCAGAAAAGCAATTGCAATATTGTGATTTCTGACGATGGTTTGCAACATTATCGATTAGGGCGAATGATTGAAATTGCGATTATCGATGGCGAGCGTCGTTTTGGAAATGGTTGTCTCTTGCCTGCTGGGCCGTTGCGTGAACCATTAAAGCGTTTGCAGCGAGTTGACGTGGTAGTAGTAAATGGCGATCAATCAGAAAAAAATGAAGAATGCATGCACTTGCAGGGAAATAAACTTGTTTCGCTCGTAAAAAACCATCAGATACAATCAGTTACCGAATTTAAAAATAAAACCGTACATGCAATTGCGGGCATTGGTAATCCGAGCCGTTTTTTTAGCGCGTTACTCCATGAAAAAATTCAATTAATTGAGCATGTATTTCCGGATCATTATCTTTATCAAGCGTCTGATATTCATTTTCCAGATGATTTACCTGTTATTATGACTGAGAAAGATGCGGTAAAATGTATAGGATTTGCAGATGAACGGCATTGGTATTTGCCGGTGCAAGCTGAAATGAGTAAAGGTGTAGAAACTAAAATATCTGACATATTAAAACGATGGAGGCACCATGCGTAATTTCATTAAAATTTTATCTTTATGGCTCGTGCTGAGTGGTCTCGCTTCAGCTGCAACCGAACAAGCACCGCCTGCTACGATTTATTCAGAAGACAAAACTGCAATTCAAGTGACGGCTTCTGATCCCGTGTTTACGATAAAATTAAAATCGAATCCGACCGCTGGTTATTCTTGGTTTGTGCGTTCGTATGATGAGAATTTTGTGCAACCTGTTAAGCACTCTTTCGTACCGCCTGCGAACAAAAAATTATTAGGCGCGCCGGGTTATGAAGTGTGGACATTCAAAGTGAAACCGGCTGGGTTTGTGGTTCCTGTGCAGACGGTGATACGGTTGGTTTATGCGCGTCCTTGGGAAACGACGGATCAGGCGAAGCAATTGGTGTTTTTGATTACGACGGATTAGTTGTGATTCTGTCATTCCCGCGAAGGCGTTGTTGCGTGGCTCACTGATTTTTCGTGCCCGGGCCCGTGTGCGTGCCCGGGCCCGTCTTTTCTTCGCGGAAAAAACTAAACTATTTCTTTAGCCATTTGCTTGTCGGTTTGTCGAAGAAAAAACGGGCACGGGCACGCACACGGGCTCGGGCACGAAAAACCAGTGGGTCATGCAATAATGCCTTCCCAATGACGCTGTCATTATGGATTGCTTTTTATATCTTTTTCTAACTTTTCAGCAATCTCAACTAAATTAGCTTGTGTATCAGATGTTAAATACAAAGCTTCTGAGATTTGTTTTGCTTTGCCTCGGTGAGCAAACAAAGTATTAATATTCTCTGAAGAAAACTTCATACTATTCAGCGCCTGCTGTTCGAGGGATGTTGCTACTTCTTTTAACCTGGTATCTGCATCATTGTGACTCTTGAATTCTTCAGTGATGCTACTATCGATAATTTTTTTAAATTGTTCGATTTTTTGATCTAACTCTACTAGCTTTTCCGAAATTATTATTACTTTTTCATCGTGGACAGAATATTTTTCGAAAAGTCGTTTGTATTCTAAAAATAATAAGCTACGACATGTTGTTAAGGCTTGCACTAATCGTGCTGCCTTTCTGGAAAACTCTATTTTCAATGGTTCAAATTGTTTTTCAAATTTTATTTTGGCTAACTCAGCTATTATTTGATTATAATGATGTGAGCATTCTCCCTCTGCTTTTAATGTGGCGACAACAGCTAACGCTTTAGGATCAGTTGGATCTTTTGGTATGGCTCTAACATACGTTGACTTTGTAGTATCACTATCAAGATACGCTTGGCGAAAAATAACATGTGTATCTATACGTAAATCACATTTAGCTTGTATACCGGTCGTCTTAACATTAGCCAACAATTTTTCGATGTTATAAATTAACTGGGCAATATCATGTAAATATTTATCATCGTCATTATCTAGAAGATAAATAACAAATGAATTACTCATTTGTCGAATTTGGCCTTCTGAGGCAGTTATATTACTACTATGTAAACTATTGATGACATGCTCTATATTATAGGTTTTATATTTTGGTACTAAATCTATCTCGATTGCCGCATGCAACAAATTATGAAGCTCGTTTTGAATTTTTTTGAGATCATCAGGTGCTATATTTGGATCAAAACAGATATGCAGCTTGTAACGACCACGTGGAGCATTATTATCATCATAATAAAAACACCAGGCTGGAAACTTGTCTGTCATCTTGAAATGACTAGGCCTATTGTAGAGGTTATGATCGAACATGATTAGCCTCGTTTTTTTGTTTCTATTTCTATTAGTATAGTATGCAGACGAGGTTGCAGTTTGCTTCTAGTGTTATTGCGTGAATAATTGAGAAAAATGAAGGAGATAAGCAAGGGCCGCTTTCGCGCATTACTGTCCGGGAAAGGACCTATAAAGGCATTTAGAATGGATTGCTTTTTATATCTTTTTCTAACTTTTCAGCAATCTCAACTAAATTAGTTTGTGTATCAGAGGTTAAATACAAAGCTTCTGAGATTTTTTTTGCTTTGCCTTGATGAGAAAACAAAGTATTAACATTCTCTGAGGAAAATTTCATACCATTCATCGCTTGCTGTTCGAGAGATGTTGTTACTTCTTTTAACCTTGTTTCTGCATCATCGTAACTCTTGAATTCCTCAGCGACGCTGCTTTCGATATTTTTTCGAAATTGATTAATTTGTTGTTCCAACTCCTCAATCTTCTTTGAAATAATTTTTACTTTTTCATTCTCGGCAGAATATTTTTCGGTAAGTCTATTATTCTCTATTGATAATAAGCTATGACAGGTTGTTAAAGCTTGCACCAACCGTTCTACTTTTCTGGAAAACTCTGTTTTCAATGGGGCAATTTGTTCTTCCAAGTTCATTTTGGCATATTCAGCTGATATTTGCAGATAGTGATGTGAGCGTTCTCCCTCTATTTTTAATTGTTTGGCACCAGATACCTCTTTTTGATTATTGGGGTCTTTTGGGATGGCTCTAACATAATCTGACTTTGTTGTGTCGCTATCAAGATACGCTTGGCGAAAAACAACATGTGAAGCGATACGTAAATCACATTCGGCTTTTATACCAGTCGTTTTGACATTAACTAACAATTTTTCGATGTTATAAATTAACTGGGCAATATCATGTAAATATTTATCATCGTTACTATCTAAAAGATAAATAACAAATGAATTATTCAATTGTCGCTCCATGCGTTCTGGCGCAGTTTCTTTATGTTGTTTTAATACATCGGTGACATACTTTACATTATAGGTTTTATATTGTGTTACTAAATCTTTATCGATTGAAGCGTGCAACAAATTATGAAGGTCGCCTTGAATTTTTTTGAGATCATCAAGCGGTATATTCGGATCAAAACCGATGTGCAGCTTGTAACGACCACGTGGCGCTTCATTGCCACTAGAATAATAAACCCAGTCTGGGTAATCTTCAGTAACTACGAAATAACTCGGCCTCTTATAGCGCTGATGATCGAACATGATTAGCCTCGTTACTAATGCTATACCTTTAGTATAGTGTGTAGAGAGGATGTAGTTTGCTTCTTGTGTTATTGCGTAAATAATTGAAAAAAATGAAGGAGATAAGCAGGACTGTTGTCATCCTTGTATGTGTTACGTAATTCGATGACAGAATCTGCTTAGAAAGCCTTCCCCCACAGGGGGAAGGTGCCCAAAGGGCGGATGGGGGAATCAAATAAATATGCAAGATAATATCGCATTAAAAGGTAAATCACGTATCCTTCGAAAAACTATGACGATGGCAGAAAAAAAATTATGGAATTATCTGCGACAGAGAAGATTTTCTACTATTCGATTCAGAAGACAAGTCATTATAGGAAATTATATTGTTGATTTTGTTTCTTTTGAATCAAAAATAATTATTGAAGTAGATGGCTCACAGCACAGTACACAAATTAATTATGATCTAAAAAGAACAGCATTTTTAGAATCCCTCAGATATAAGGTGTTACGCTATTGGAATAATGAGGTATTAGGCAATATAGAAAAAGTGTTACAAGATATATGGGCGCATTGTTTTTGATTCCCCCATCCGCCCTTTGGGCACCTTCCCCCTGTGGGGGAAGGATTTCAAGGGCACACCAGTTCTGTCAACGAATTACCTAACCTATACAATCCTGAGAGCGCTTTTTGCTCGAAGGATCTCCTAAGCACTACGTCATTGCGGGGAGCGTAGCGACGAAGCAATCCAAAAGTGCATCGCAAAGTCCATTGGATTGCTTCGCTTCGCTCGCAATGACGAGCCTCGTTCAGGATGACGCAGCATTGCATGATTTTATTTTCTTTCTTTCAACACACCATTTTCAAAAATCAATGTGATCGCAGGCGACGTATTATATTTAAATGTCGTTATCTCAACTGGCTTAACATCGCCAGCTTTACTTGTTTTATTGATATAGACAGGATCGCCACAGGTTTTTTTTGCGCTTTCCATGCTATCTCCTGTTGAGAGACTGCCTCCGCAAATCGTGGTGCTGGCAAGACTCATTCCATTGACGGTGATATTTATTACTTTCCCGCCCATGAATGCAACTGACATCTTAAGTGATGCTTGTTGCCCGCCTGGCATGCCTGGTGCACCATAACCATGCATACTGGGTGAGACATAATAATTCCATTCCTGTGGCACATTAGGTTCTTCTGTCGTTTTTTTCTGGCCTTCTGGTTTACCACATTGCGCTTCCACTTGCGCAATGCTATCGCCAATATTTATTTGGTTAAAATTATTGGGACAAAATAATGCGAACGCTTGCGTGTAACAGCCCAGCAACAACAATAAGGCTAATGATTTTTTCATTCCATTTCTCCTTCAGTCTCCGGTTTAAGGCGTTTATTTTTCGCGGATTTATGTCGCGCAACACGATCTGTGTCGATATATTTATCCATCGTCGCAGGATTTTCGTGACCTACATCGTCTCTGATATGTTCGCGTGGACGATATTCAATTTCGTTTGAAATCGCCGTGTGCCGTAACCAGTGTACAGTCGCCGTGGCGAGATCATTCGCTTCGTCCGTTTTTCCCAATTTTTGTAACTGAAAGATAGCGCGATCAAAAACACTTTGTACAATGTTACGAATTTGTCGCGTACCTAATCCAGTCTTTCCTTTTATTTTTGGAAAAAGAGGTGTAGGTTCATCGCGACCAGGTAATGGCGTTAAATCCAGAAATTCACGATAACGCTTGAGCGCGGCAAGTAATTCGTCGGGCACTGCAATATCCCGTATTTTGTTGCCTTTACCAATAGTTGTAAACCACCATAAACCTTGTTTATCCGGCGCAAAATTTCCCATGGTCGCGACGCGTTCTGAGCCATAAGCTAATTCAGAAATACGTACACCCAATAAATAAAACGCAGACATTAAAAATAACGTGCGTTCATGTTGCGGATCTTCTTCTGCTAATTCTTCGGTCGCTTGAATTACATGTTGCCATTGCAACTTGCTCAGTTTACGCGTGACCTTGCGTACTTGCTGACGTTGGATATAACCTTTTTTTTGTCGAATCAGACTGATTGGATTTACTTCCAGATAATTTTCTTGCTGCAAAAAAGTAAACAGCGAACTTAAACCTGCAAAAATCGCTTCAATTGATTTATTACTCAATTGATAATTTGTTTTAGAAGGCAGTTTACCGAGACGACGCGCGTTTTTAGAAATTTTTACCACGAACGGTCGCCATTCTTTGTTTGGTTGACGTAAACCCGATGCATCGTTGACAAAACGACTGACGGTTTTGGTGCCTATCCAGTTTTTGGGTGGTTCATTGATAAATTGCAGATAATCACGAATGTCATTGCGCGTAATATTTTTCAGCGGTTTTTTGCAAATTAGCCAAGCCCATTGGAGCAAGCGTTCGATTTCACGACGATACGCAGTGAACGTATCTTTCGAATTCGCATAACTTTTTAAAAATTCCAAACAGAGTCGATATTCATGTTCGATATCAGGAAGATTTAGTGAAGATATTTGTTCGGCGATGGAAGCTGGCGTGTCGGATAAATTTTCAAGTGTGTCAAATAGTGGGTAAGGCATCATGTCTTACTTCCTTGTTGTAATCCTCGCGATGATGATCATCGCGAGGATTACATTTTTAAACGGGTGCGAATCTGGGTTGAGCGAGTTGAGCGATTTGCGTTAAGTTAGTCATCAATTCAATGATGAGTAAATTCGCAATTAAATTATCAATCATTCTTTCCATGTGATTAAATGATTTTGCTTGTGCAAATACATGAGTAGGACGATCTGCAGTTTTTTCATGATGCGCTGCAGTAAAAGGATCTTTTGTTTGACGACTTGATTTTGTTGCATTTTCATTTTCTGCAAAGGTGTTGAATGCTTTAAACACATCAAACAAAGGAGCGGGTGTCACATATGCAAAAAATTGATTGTCATCTAATCCGAAAGGTTTAAAAATATCTTCTTGTTTTGCAAAAAATGCAAAAAAGACGCGCGGTTCTGGTTCAAAAAAGGAATGTTGTTCGGAAACTTGTGGTTCTTGAAATTCTGATTCGCAATAAGATGGAGCAGTTTGCTGTGGGCTTGCTTGGCGATTAAATTCGGGTTCTTGTTCTTTCTCATTTTCTTCGTAATTATTATGATTCGCTTGCGGTATTTCAACGCCTTTCTCGTCAATTTTACCAGCATCATATTGTTTACGTTTTGCTTCATTACCAAGAATATCATATGCGGCAACAATTTCTTTGAATTGCGCTTCTGCGTTTTTGTCACCAGGATTTTTATCCGGATGTTTTGCTAAGGCTTTTTTACGATACGCTTTTCTGACACCTTCTGCGTTGATGGATTCATCTTCAATATCTAAAACGGTATATAAATGCTTGACCATAATTCCATATCCTAAATTTTATTTTTGTAAAGACCGAAATAATAACATAGCTAAATTCGTTTGGCTAAATCATTCGCATATCCAATGTAACTGCCAGGTGTCAATGCAAGCAAGTCTTTTTTAACAGCTTCTGACAACTCAAGTTCATGAATAAATTGATGGATCAATTCTTTGGTAATTTTTTGCCCGCGCGTGAAATTTTTTAATTTTTCATAAGGCTGTTCTATGCCATAACGGCGCATCACAGTTTGAATGGGCTCCGCTAAAATTTCCCAATGCTGGTCTAAATCAGCCGTGATGACGTCGGGATTCGCTGCGAGTTTGCCTATACCTTTGCAAGTGGATTGATAAGCCAGTACAGCGTGTGCAATGGCAACGCCCATGTTTCGTAACACAGTCGAATCGGACAAATCTCGTTGCCAGCGTGAAATAGGTAATTTCATTGCCATATGATCGAGCAAGCCATTGGCGATACCTAAATTTCCTTCGGCATTTTCAAAATCAATGGGATTTACTTTGTGCGGCATGGTAGATGAACCGACTTCCTGCTTGACGGTTTTTAACTTGAAATAATTTATAGAAATATAACTCCACACATCACGATTGAAATCTATCAAGATAGTATTGATGCGCATCAGTATCGCAAAAATTTCTGCGATGTAATCATGCGGCTCGATTTGTGTCGTGTAAGGATTCCAGTGTAAACCTAATTTCTCTATGAAAGTTTTACTGAGATTTTGCCAATCGACGAGCGGATAGGCTGTGACAAATGCATTGTAATTTCCAGAAGCGCCATTCAATTTTCCAAGAATAGGTGCAGAAATTAATTGTTCTGTTTGTCGTTGCACTCGTGCAATCACATTTGCAATTTCTTTTCCGACGGTCGTTGGTGTTGCAGGTTGTCCGTGCGTGCGAGCAATCATGGCCAAATCCGCGTACTCATGCGCCATGTTTTTTAATAGGCTCATTAATTCATCCAATGCGGGTAAAATTACTTGATTACGTGCAGCATGCAGCATAAGACCATAAGCTAAATTATTAATATCTTCAGATGTGCAACCAAAATGAATGAATTCGCTGATGGCTGCTAATTCGGGATTATTTTCGATGCGTTCTTTTATAAAATATTCTACTGCTTTGACATCGTGATTAATGCCGCTTTCAATATGTTTAACACGCGCAGCATCTTGCTCAGAAAAATTTTCGATGATGCCATCTAAAACACTCTGCGCATGCTTGCTTAACTTGGGTAACTCCGGCAAATTTGCCCGTTCCGTTAAAAGTTGTAGCCAGCGAATTTCGACAATGACGCGAAATTTAATTAAACCGTATTCGCTAAAAATAGGGCGTAAATCGCTGACTTTTTCCTGATAGCGACCATCAAGCGGTGAAATTGCCATGAGTGCTGCAAAATCCATAAATATTCCTTACGATTGTGAAGTTGTACTAGGCATCTCTGCCAGAATTTTTGTTGCCATTGCCCGAATTTTTGCACGCGAAAAAATAAGTTGAAAGCGTGAGCCACCCATTTGTCGCCACAACACAGCGGAACGCGTTCCGGCGAGTAACAAGGCGCGAATTTTTTCCATATTTTCTGCAGCACTTAGCGTACGCTGACTGCCCCAGATAATGATACGAAATTTTAATGTGCTAATCGTGCTGAGATAAATATCGGCGAGATTGGCAATGACCGTGGGATGTAATAATGAAAAATAACTCACTTGTTTTTTCGCTTGATTAATACGTTGTGACAAGGTGTCGACCATTTTCGAATTATTCCAAATTTTTTTCTGTAAATGGATTAAAGACAACATGTAACGCGTTTGAATTGGTGTGGTCGTAGGTTCAAACAAAGTTACCAATCTTTCCAAGCCATATTTCACACCTTGTACTCCACCATAAACCGAAAGTATATCTTCCGGATTAGTTTGGAATATGCTGTAAATGCTCGCTTCATAAGCGGCTTCATCCAGTTTGCCAGTTTGTGCTAATTCTTTCACTAAACTGACAGCTTGCACAATGCCAGCGAGAGCGATCGTTGTCTGATACAACTTGTCGGGCAAAATCCTGCTCCTCGTTACTGTGCCGCTACAATAATTCCGCCGCCTAAGCACTGTTCGCCTTGATAAAAAACGACTGACTGTCCAGGCGTAATAGCGCGCTGTGGTTCTATAAAATCTATTTTATACTGTTTTTCATCGATTGGAGTGATCATACATGCTTGATCCGCCTGACGGTAGCGTGTTTTGGCTGCTGCCGTGAACGGCAGATTTTTTGGGATGCCATCGATCCAATGCACATCGGTTGCAAGCAATGATTGTGCATAAAGTAACGGATTATTTTGTCCCTGCGCAACAATAAGAACGTTTCGCTCGAGATTTTTGCCAACCACATACCAGGGAGACTCGCTAGTATTTTTTAAGCCGCCGATTTTTAAGCCTTGCCGTTGGCCTACGGTATAAAACATCAAGCCATCATGTTGGCCGATTACCATGCCAGCATCTGTTTCGATAGCACCTGGTTGCGCGGGTAAATATTCATTTAAAAAAGTTTTAAATTTTCGTTCGCCAATAAAACAAATGCCTGTGCTATCTTTTTTTGCGTGATTAATAAAACCCGCTTTATTTGCAATATCGCGCACAGCTTGTTTTTTTAATTCACCGACTGGAAATAAACTTTGGGATAATTGTGCTTGCGTCAGCGTATATAAAAAATAACTTTGATCTTTGGCGGGATCCAAGCCTTTCAAAAGTTGAAACTGATTTTGTGCTTGCTGACAACGTGCATAATGGCCTGTTGCAATATAATCAGCGCCACGTTGTTTGGCATAATGCAGGAATGCTTTGAATTTAATTTCTTTGTTGCATAAAATATCGGGATTGGGCGTGCGGCCTGCTTTATATTCAGCGAGAAAATCGGTAAATACACGTTCCCAATATTCTGCAGCGAAATTCACTCGATGTAATTCGATTTGTAATTTGTCACAGATTGCTTGCGCGTCAGCCATTTCAGCGCTGGCAGGGCAATAGGTATCGGTGTCGTCTTCTTCCCAATTTTTCATGAACACGCCTTCCACAAAATGGCCTTGTTCTTTGAGCAAAAGTGCAGCCACGGAAGAATCAACGCCTCCGGACATGCCGACAATAATGTGTTTTTTTGTTTGTGTGTTCATATATAAATAAAAATACCCAGACTTTCAAAGCCTGGGTATTTTACGCGACTAAACAAGAATGGTTAACCGAAATTGTAACCCAAGTTCAAGCTAATCATGTCAGCGTTAGGAATTGCGCTAGCGCTTTTCTTCACATTGCCAGTACCTTGAATGCGTGACAATTCAAGATTGGTGCTGAGATGTTCTTGAATATCATAGCTCACGCCAACGCCATAGACTGGAAGAATGTGATAGTAATTTGTGGTGCCGGTTTTGTAATTAGCAGTTACACCGTTTGCAAGTGCGACGCCATTGTTGTGATAACGTACTTGGTTTCTGACATCAGCAAGACCGCCTAATGCATAAACGTTGAAACCACTGTCATTCACTGGCAAGTATGCTTTACCCACTAAGCTCACTGCATCGAGCGAATATTTGAGTGATGCATTCGCGCCATTTGCACTAGCTTTGTATTGTGAGCCTGCATAAGATGCATAAGCTGCTTCAAGGCCAAAATAATTATTGACGTTGTAGCCTGCGAATAATCTGCCGCCTAAACCGCCACGTTGATGTTTGTTTGTTCCACCGTTTGCGTTATCTATGTTGAAAAGGTAGCTATCTGGTGTGCGGAGCGTGCTGCTGCCAAGACCAATACCTACATAAGCGCCAGGTGTTGCTGCATTAGCTAAACCAACTAACGCAAATGATGCAACCATAGATGCCGTCAATTTAGTGATTTTTTTCATTGTTAAATATCCTCATTGTTTGTATGCAATTAAAATGCAGGCGAAGTGTATCATTAGTGAGCTTACATGTAAAATTTGTGCATATACAGTAATACAGTATAATTTTTGTTGTAGATAAAATAATCACATCGTTTTGTGTTGTTACGGGGAAAACAGATTGCTACCATACGTTTTTTTTGAAAGAAATAAGGGAGTGTTTCATGGTGTATCAGCACATTAAAGTTCCAACCGCAGGCCAAAAAATAACAGTGAACAAAAATCTTTCACTGAACGTTCCAGATCAGCCGATTATTCCTTACATTGAAGGAGATGGTACGGGTGTCGATATTACCCCGGTGATGATCAAAGTAGTCGATGCGGCCGTCGAAAAAGCGTATCACGGCAAACGTAAAATTCACTGGATGGAAATCTATGCCGGTGAAAAAGCCACGACCGTATATGACAAAGATACCTGGTTGCCGGGCGAAACCATGGTTGCTTTGAAAGAATTTGTGGTCTCGATCAAAGGTCCGTTGACGACGCCGGTGGGCGGTGGGATTCGATCCTTGAACGTGGCTTTACGGCAGGAGCTCGATCTTTATGTTTGTCTGCGTCCAGTCCGTTATTTTCAGGGTGTGCCGAGTCCATTGAAAGAACCCTGGTTGACTGACATGGTTATTTTCCGCGAAAACTCCGAAGATATTTATGCCGGTATCGAATGGGCGGCAGGGACTCCAGACGCGAAAAAAGTCATCGATTTTTTACGCAATGAGATGAAAGTCAAAAAAATTCGTTTCCCAGAAAATTGTGGTATTGGCGTCAAACCCGTTTCCAAAGAAGGCACAGAGCGCTTGGTCGCTGCGGCGATTCAATATGCAATCGATCACAATCGCGATTCAGTTACGCTCGTGCATAAAGGTAACATCATGAAATATACGGAAGGTGCTTTCCGTGATTGGGGTTATGAAGTAGCACGTGAAAAATTTGGTGCGAAACCGCTCGATGGTGGCCCATGGCATGTATTGAAAAATCCTAACACCCAGCAAGATATTGTGATTAAAGACGTCATCGCGGATGCGTTTTTACAACAGATTCTGACACGTCCAGCGGAATATAGTGTGATTGCTACGTTAAATTTAAATGGTGATTACATTTCCGATGCGTTGGCAGCTCAAGTGGGTGGCATTGGAATTGCGCCTGGCGCTAATTTAAGTGACACCGTTGCGATGTTTGAAGCAACGCATGGCACAGCGCCTAAATATGCCGGCCAGGACAAGGTAAATCCGGGTTCACTGATTTTATCCGCCGAAATGATGTTACGGCATATGGGTTGGGATGAAGCGGCGGAACTCATTATCAAGGGCATGGAAAATGCCATTACGGCAAAAACAGTGACTTACGATTTTGCGCGACAAATGGAAGGTGCTCAATTATTGAGCTGTTCTGCCTTCGGTGATGCAATTATTAATCACATGAAATAATGTACATTTCTTGACTAAAGCCCTTTCTTTGCTATAACTAAGGGAGGGCATTGGTGTTTCTTTATTCTATAATCCCAAACCTACTCACAAAGTTTATGATTGATGCATTAAGTTATAGATTTTTTTGTAGAATAAGGAAAAAATGGTAGATATAGGCTATAAGTAAGGTAAGAGGGTATGAATATTGAGCTCATTATGCAATCGACAGAATTACAGGTACAAGAGGCAAAGCCTCAACTAAAACAGCCTGCACTGTACCAAGTAATCATGCATAATGATGATTATACGCCGATGGAATTTGTGGTTGTTGTATTGGAACTTTTTTTTGGATTGGAAAGGACGGCAGCAACCCGCGTGATGTATGAAGTGCATACGACAGGAAAAGCAGTTTGTGGAGCGTTCAGTAAAGATGTGGCTGAAACAAAGGTAGATCAGGTAATGGATTACGCTAGGATGCATGATCATCCTCTAATGTGTAGTTTAGAGGTGCTGTAACCTAAATATTGGAGGTGTGCCATGCTAGACAAAGAGCTTGAGTACACGTTAAATTTAGCTTTCAAAGAAGCACGTGCTAAACGACACGAATTTGTTACCGTTGAGCATTTGCTGATTGCACTGCTAGAGAACTCCTCAGCTTCTGAAGTCTTAAAAGCCTGTGGCGCAAACATCAGTCGCCTCCGCAATAATTTAGTTGAATTTGTTGATAGAACAACTCCTTCTATTCCATCCCATGTACATGATCGTGACACGCAACCCACTTTAGGTTTTCAACGTGTTTTGCAGCGTGCGGTATTTCATGTGCAATCTTCCGGAAAAACGGAAGTCACGGGTGCCAATGTTTTAGCTGCTATTTTTAGCGAACAAGAAAGTCAAAGTGTGTATCTCATTCGTCAAGAAAATGTTAGCCGACTTGATGTCATTAATTATATTTCGCATGGCTCAACCAAACCGCGTTCATCATCCAATGGTCCACGTGAGAATGATCAATTTGGCGGGCACTATATGGAAGACAGTGATGGGTTGCAAGAAGATGGCAATGCAAGTCCACTTGAACAATTCACAACAAATTTAAACGCGCGAGCTAAACTCAATTTGATTGATCCACTGGTTGGTCGTGAAGATGAAATTGAGCGAACCATTCAAATTTTATGTCGTCGACGCAAGAATAATCCTTTGTTAGTTGGTGAAGCAGGCGTAGGTAAAACAGCCATTGCAGAAGGATTAGCACGCTTAATTATTGAAGATAAAGTTCCTAGCGTGTTGGCTGAGAGCATCATTTATTCACTTGATTTGGGAAGTTTGCTTGCTGGTACCAAATATCGCGGTGATTTTGAAAAACGCTTAAAGAGTGTTTTGCATCAACTAAAAGAACAAAAAGGCGCGATTCTTTTTATTGATGAAATTCATACGATTATCGGTGCGGGTGCGGCATCAGGCGGTTTGATGGATGTGTCTAATTTAATTAAACCACTGTTAGCATCGGGCGATTTAACGTGTATTGGTTCAACCACCTATAAAGAATATCGCGGCATCTTTGAAAAAGATCATGCGCTCGCGAGACGTTTTCAAAAAATCGATGTGAAAGAACCCACCGTTGAACAAACCATAGATATTTTAAAAGGCTTACGCAGTCGCTTTGAAACACATCACAATGTGAAATATACCGATGATGCATTGGAAGCGGCAGCACGCTTATCAGCACGTTATATTTCTGATCGTCGCTTGCCTGATAAAGCAATTGATCTAGTGGATGAAGTGGGTGCTTATCAATATTTGACACCTGAAGCTAATCGAAAGAAAGTGATTGATACGTCAGACATTGAAAAAGTGGTGGCGAAGATCGCGCGCATTCCAGAGCGTAATGTGTCGACGTCAGATCGTGAAGTGTTGAAGAATTTAATTCGTGATTTGAAAATGATGATCTTCGGTCAAGATGAAGCGGTTGAAACATTAGGCGCGGCAGTCAGATTATCACGCTCCGGTTTGCGTGATCCAATCAAACCAATTGGTTCATTCCTCTTTATTGGTCCGACAGGTGTCGGTAAAACCGAAGTATCAAAACAATTAGCGAAACAAATGGGAATCGAATTGATTCGTTTTGATATGTCAGAATACATGGAACGTCACACTGTTTCTCGCTTAATTGGCGCGCCTCCTGGTTATGTGGGTTATGATGAAGGTGGTTTGTTAACGGAAGCCGTCAATAAACATCCGCATTCGATTGTGTTACTAGATGAAATTGAAAAAGCGCATCCGGATGTGTTTAATCTGTTATTACAAATTATGGATCATGGCACGTTAACGGATACGAATGGTCGAAAAACAGATTTCCGACATACTATTTTGATCATGACATCGAATGCAGGTGCTGATCTTTTAGATAAAACCTCAATTGGTTTTACTCAATTAGAAAGTTCATCGGATGTAGTAGGCGCAGTCAATCGCGTATTTTCACCTGAATTTCGCAATCGTTTGGATGCCATCATTCAATTTAAGGCGCTCGATACGAAAACGATTTTACATGTGGTTAATAAATTCTTACTGGAATTGGAAGTGCAACTGGAAGTTAAACATGTTGCGCTGGATATTGATGATGAAGCACGTGCTTGGCTTGCGAAAAATGGTTACGACAAAAAGATGGGCGCAAGACCGATGGCGCGCTTGATCCAGGAACAAATTAAACGACCGCTGGCAGAAGAGTTACTGTTTGGTAAATTAAATAACGGCGGACGAGTTGTCATTGGTGTGGAAGATGACAAACTCAAATTTGCGATTGAAGAATTTGAAGGGAATGGGGTGCATTAAGTGTCTGTCATCCTGAACGCAGTGAAGGATCTCCATGTTATAACGTGGAGGTCCTTCACTGCGTTCAGGATGACAAATGGGTAAAGTTATTCAGTTTTTTCAGGATTATTCTCGGTTGTCTTACCATCACGGCTACGGAAAGTAATGCGGCCTTTGCTCAAATCATAAGGCGTTAACTGCACTGTGACTTTGTCGCCTTTTAAAATACGGATATAGTTTTTACGCATTTTCCCAGAAATATG
>CAZAXX010000045.1:0-19888 GCA_964489265.1 uncultured Coxiellaceae bacterium | reverse complement strand
AAAACAACTCGATGTCAATTCGATCAAAGATTTCATGCATATTGCATTTGATCATGGCATCAATTTTTTTGATAACGCGGAAGGTTATGCGCATGGCGAAGCGGAAATTTTAATGGGTAAAGTCATTAAAGATTTTCGTCGCGAAGATTTAGTCATTTCCACTAAAATTTTTTGGGGCGGCAATGGCCCGAATGATACAGGCTTGTCGCGTAAACATTTATTAGAAGGCACCCGAAATTCATTGCGTCGTTTGCAGTTGGATTATGTTGACTTGTTATTTTGTCATCGTCCTGATCCTGATACATCGATCGAAGAAACGGTGCTCGCGATGGATTATTTAGTTCGAAATGGTTATGCACTTTATTGGGGCACATCGGAATGGAGCGCTGAACAAATCGAATCGGCTTACAAAATCGCGGAAAATTTAGGTTGTATTCAACCGTCGATGGAACAGCCAAGATACAATATGTTTGCTCGCGAACATTTAGAAAAAGATTATTTGCCGTTATTTAAAAATTACGGAATGGGAACAACCATTTGGAGTCCCTTGGCCTCCGGTGTTTTGTCTGGAAAATATGATCATGGCATTCCGCCTGATAGTCGTTTGGCAAAAGAAGCATGGCTTATTCCAGCTAATTTTCAAGAATTAGTTGCGAAAGTGAAAGAGATCTCTAAAATTGCCGACACGTTAAGTTGCACGACATCGCAATTAGCAATTGCCTGGTGCTTGAAAAATCCCAACGTGAGTAGTGTTATCACGGGTGCGTCGAGGAAAGAGCAATTGTTAGAAAATTTGGAAGCAATTGAAGTTAAATCACTATTAACCCCAGAAATTATGGCGAACATTGATAAAATATTAAAATGAAAAATTATTCCAGCATCACATTAAACCGTCTTGAACTCAGTGTAAATTTAGGTTGGCCACAAGGGGAACGGATCAAACAGCAAATCGTCACACTCGATGTGACGATTCGATTCAAGGAACCACCGAAAGGTTGCAGCACAGATCAATTAGCTGATACGTATTGTTATGATGCGCTCGTCAAGACCATCAAATCGTATATCGCGACACGCAATTTTCGTTTGCTCGAACATTTAGGTTACGAAATACATCGCCTCATCAAACAATCACTCGCGCCGGATATGGCAGTTGAAATTAATATCACGAAAAAACCGGCGATTTTGAATTTAACGGGTGGCGTGACTTTTTGTTATTCTGATTTGGAGTAAAGTATCATGGTGATTCTTGGACTCGGTTCAAATTTAGCGGACCGCTTGGCGAATTTGCGTTTGGCATTAACTTACCTTAAACAAATTCCGCATTTTTCTATCGAGCAAATTTCACCGGTTTATATTTCTGATGCTTTAATGCTGGAAAATTCACCCCCGGATTGGGACAGGCCTTATCTTAATTTAGCAGTGCGCGCGACTACTACGCTGCTGCCGCATGATTTGTTGCATCACGTCAAAGAAATTGAAAAAAAAATGGGGCGCATAAAAGGTGTTGTGTGGGGACCACGCATTATCGATATCGATTTACTCGCGTGGGATGATTTGATGTTGTATGACGATAAATTGCATATTCCGCACGAGCATTTGCAAGAACGACCTTTTGCATTATGGCCACTCGCCGATGTCGCACCTTTTTGGATTTATCCACAACAAAATAAAACCGCCGCTGAATTAGCTGAACACTGGGGTTCGCGTTTTTCTGGCGAAGCGCCTTTTCATACGCGACAAATTCCGCAGCGTATCGATACGCCACAATTAGTGGGAATTGTGAATGTCACGCCAGATTCTTTTTCGGATGGCGGACTTGCACTTGATCCCGCACAAGCAGTCACACTCGCAAAAGAATTAGTAAATGCAGGCGCTGAAATTATTGATATCGGTGCGGAAGCCACCAATCCCAGAGCAAATGCTATTTCTCCTGAAGAAGAATGGAACCGTTTGAAAGCTGTTTTGCATGGAATAATCGATGCGACAACGTCTCTCGCCATTCAACCGAAAATCAGTGTCGATACTCGGCATGCTGATGTTGCGGAGAAAGCGCTTGGTCTTGGTGTAGCCTGGATTAATGATGTCAGTGGCCTGGAAGATCCGCGTATGCGTGAAATAATTGCAGCGCAGACATGCGATGTTGTTGTTATGCATCATCTTGGTGTTCCCGTTGATCGAAAACGTATTTTACCGCGCGACCAAAATCCCGTTGATCTGCTTTTGCAATGGGCCGATGCACGTTTAAATGAATTAACTAAAAGTGGCATTGCTACGGATCGAATTATTTTGGATGTTGGAATTGGTTTTGGTAAAAACGCTGAACAAAATCTTTTGTTACTAAAACAGATTGATCATTTTAAAAAATTACCTACACGTTTGTTGGTTGGGCACTCGCGTAAAATTTTTCTGGGACAATTTACTGATAAACCATTTGCTGAACGAGATATTGAGACGACTGTACTCTCGTTATTTTTAGCAAAACACGTTGATTATCTGCGTGTTCACAACATCGATATGCATGCTCGGGCGTTTAAAGCCATGGGTGCTATGCAAACGCCCTAATCTGCATTAGTATGTGTTGGTCTCATTTAAAAGGAATTTTTATGAACAAGATGTTTCGCTTATCTACGCTTATTTTAACGTTAATCGCTGTTCCGCTTTGTCTGCTTTCAACTAATTCATTCGCGAAATCCAGTTATTTCAAAGGTTACGATGATGGATATGATGATGGCTATGATGATGCAATGGATGATTGTCCGTGCCCGCCCGGGCTTGCTTTGACTGGGGGTTTTTATGCGGGTGTGGGTCTCGGATATGAAGGTTTTCAAATAAATCGTAATCCATGGGTTTTTGAAGATCCGATTGGTTCCTTGCACACGCATGCGAATGGCTGGAATGGCCGATTGTTTGGTGGTTATGGCCATTATTTTCCGAGTAATTTTTATTTGGGTGCTGAAGTATTTGCTGGTACGAGTGGCGCGAGTGGTACCGATTCATTACGTTCGTTTGGTCTCATGTATGACGGAAAATTCTCAGCGCAAACCAGTCTTGGCGTGTCCGTTTTACCAGGCTATAAACTAAAGAACGATGCATTACTGTTCGGACGTCTCGGTTATATTGATACGCAATTTAGAGTACAAGATTGGTCAGGTAATGTGGGCTCCAATCAAACTCGCTGGAACAGTGGTTATAACCTGGGTCTCGGTATTCAAATGCCGCTGACGAATAAAATTTCGGGAAGATTGGAATACGATTACATGAATTATAATTCCTTCAACAACGGGGGAATTACCGGATCGAAAAATACACCGACCGATAATCGTGGATCGATCGATTTTATTTATAATTTTTAAAAAATATAATGTACCAGCATCATACGCATCATTTTATTTGATGCGTATGATGTTGGAAGATGCCTAATTACAGAAAATTATACGTCACACCCAATGAAGTTAAATCCGTGCTTCCGGTACTACCATTGCCACGCGCACGCGCCCATTGCAGCACGATTTCAGCTTGCTTGGTCACGTTATAAGAAAAACCTGCGCCATAGTAAGGGCTATACGTATTTGCACTGTTGGATACGCCTGACGCGGTAAATACTTTCTTCGCATAGCTATACGCAAGACCGAATTTACCTAACACATTCAAATTATGAATAAGCGGTATCTGGACGACGCCAGCTAAATAACTGGAAAAATGTTCTGTTGACGCAATATTTAAGCCAGGTAGTGTTTCATTTGAATTGTGATATTGCGTATAACCCAATTCAGCTGCCAACGTTGCGCGCCAAAATTGATAAAACTTGAAACCTAAATCAGCTGTCCAACCTGGGCCAATTTGCGTAACAGAATCGCCTGAATTAGGCGCTGCATCATCATGTGTTCTGGAAACACCAACATGTCCGCCCACATACCAATAGGGTACAAACACATCAACAATCGGTTGATCTTTATAAGCTACAACTTGATCTTGTGCTTGTTGATGACGGCATTGATGATGTTTTTTATGGCTTGCAAATGCAACTGTTGACGTTGAAAAAATGAGTGTCGTTAAAATAGTTAACTTAATAATCCCTTTCATGAACTTATCCTTTTTGATTAATACGCTTACAAAAGACCACTAGCAGCACAACTAGTTAATAAAATAGTAAATACAACTAAAGCAGCAATGCGAAAAGCAGTTTTCATAAAAAATCCCTTTATTTAAATTTAACAACCGACGACATGATAAATGATAACCTGTCAATAACGCTATGTTTTTTCTGTGAAAAAGCTGGTTAAAAGAACCTACCCTCAAACTTATCCCGGAAAGCACCCAGCTTTAACACATGGGCTACCTGAGTAATCCACAGGTTCATACATCTATAACTTATTGAATTTATTTTAAAAAAATAACTTTCCCACAGAAAATCCTTTCCTTAGTAAAAAGAAAAATAAAAAAGAAAATATATAAAAGATTTATATTAAATAGACGACGCAGCAGCGACCGTATAAAAAGATCCGAAAATAACAATGCAATCTGTTGCCTCTGAATTTGAACGCGCGGCTTCTAAAGCTGCTCTGATTGTGTGATGTGATGTAACATTTTTTATGTTGATTGTTCTGAAACAATATTCAAGAACGGCGAGTGAAGCAGCGCGTTCTGATTGAAGTGGAGCGATGTACCATTCATCGATGCAATCGCGCATGATGTATAACGTTGAAATAATATCTTTATCAGCCAGCATAGAAAAAACTGCGCGGGTTTTTCCTTTTGGTTTATGCTCACGTAAATAGTTTGCAAGCAATTCCGCAGCATGTGGATTATGTGATACATCCAAAATTTCTGGAACAGCACCTGGGATGACTTGTATTCGACCTGGTAAAGTAACTTCTGTTAGTCCTTTATCGATTGCAGCTCGAGTTACAGGTAAGCGTGATTGCATGAGTTCTATTGTCATCAACACAGTTGACATATTCTGCAAAAGCAACCGGGGTATGGGTAAATTTTCCAAACGACTTTGTTGACTCCACCAAGTCCAGGTGTTGGACTTTTCTTCAAAACCAAATTGCTGGTTTTGGCAAAATAACGGAACAGCATGTTCCATTGCATAATTGCTAAGTGTAATCGGTGGCTCGAAATCACCACAAACCGCTGATTTTCCCGATCGAAAAATGCCTGCTTTCTCGATCGCAATTTTTTCGCGCGTATCGCCAAGCAAATCAGCATGATCAATCGCAATGCTAGTCACAACCGCTACATCCGCATCCATGATATTGACCGCATCCAGTCGACCACCTAATCCCACTTCAAGAATTATGACATCGACATTTCTTTTTTGAAAAATCGCGAGTGCTGCCAGGGTATTAAATTCAAATTGGGTTAAAGTAACATCGCCACGCGCTTTTTCTATCTGTTCAAACGCGTGAATGAAATCATTATCTTCGGCAGGCTGTCCATTTACACGTACGAGCTCATTGAAGCGGTACAGGTAAGGCGAAGTGAATGCGCCCACAGTGTATCCTGCAGCTAAATAAATCGCCTCTAGACCCGCCACAGTGGATCCTTTGCCATTTGTGCCGCCGACTATGATGATTGGACAATGCGCTTTTAACAAATTTAATTGGGTTGCAACATTTCTCACGCGCTCTAAACCGAGATCGATCGCTGTTCTGTGTTGATTCTTGATTCGTTCCAACCAACTTTCTAATTGGCTTAATGACATATAAATTTCCTCAAACAACCTGTCGATAACCTAGCAATTAACCGGAGCATTTTCTGTGTAAAAGTAGTGGAACACAACCCCACCCCTAAATTATCCCATGCAATACCCAGCTTGAACACAACGGTTACCTGAGTAATCCACAGATTAATACATCTGTAACTTATTGAATTTATGTTAAAAAAATAACTTTTCCACAGAAAAAGCCTTGCTTAGTAAACAGAAAAACTAAAAAGAAAAATATATATAAGATTTATTTTAAATAACGCGCGCTAAACTGAGAAAACATATTGGATTTTAAGAATTGACAAAGATCAAAATGATCCATATCATTAGCCCCCTAATTTTAAAATTGTAATGATGGACTGAATCGCTATGAAAAGAACATTCCAACCCAGCGTAATACCGCGTAAAAGAAAACATGGTTTTCGTGCACGTATGGCAACAATGGACGGTCGTAAAGTGTTAAGCAGACGCCGTGCTAAAGGCCGTAAAAGATTGATACCATAAGAATTTTGACTCAAAAGAATTCTGACAAGTTGAAAAAAGATTTAAGTTTTCCTCGTAGTCACAGGCTTGCAACTAAAGCTGAATTTAAGCATGTTTTTGATGAACCGTACAAAGTAGCTCAACGCTATTTAACGGTTCTTTACAGACCCAATCAAAAAGCACATGCCAGAATGGGTGTTATTGTAGGAAAACGTGCAGTAAACAGCGCTGTCGACAGAAACCGTATTAGACGGGTGTTAAGAGACAGCTTTCGCTTTAATCAGGAAAAGCTGATCGGGTGGGATATCGTTGTGATTGTTCGTCAACAATGCGATACCCTTAGCAAAGAGAAAATCCGAAAAGGCATAGACGATTTGTGGGAAAGATTACTGACGCAATATCAAAACCGCTCATCATCTTAATACGGGCTTATCGATTCGTAGTTAGTCCAATGTTGGGTCAATGTTGTCGCTTCTCTCCCTCATGCTCCTCTTATGCCATTGAAGCAATCCAGAATTTGGGTTGTTTTCATGGATGTTATTTAACTTTAAAACGCATTCTGCGCTGCCATCCTTGGGCTAAAGGCGGCCTGGATCCTGTTCCGGAACCTAAGATAAAATGCCGACAAATATGATTGATTACTTACGAATTGCACTTTACGCCACATTAATTATTATTTTTATTGCTTTGTTTCAAGCATGGGATAAAGAACATGCGAAACCAATAGCAACTACTACAGTGTCAACCACTGAAGCAACTGCAGCTAATAATTACGTTCCACAAATCACGAATACACAGCAGCCTGCTCAATCATCTGCAGCGCCGCCACCAGTCGCCGCAAAAAATTCCTCAGGAACAGAAAATGCAGCACTCATTCACGTGACAACCGATGTTGTTAAAGTGGATATTGATCCAGTCGGTGGCAACATTACGCAAATCAAATTATTAAAATACCCAGAAGAATTGCACTCCACGACCCCGTTTTTATTATTAAACGATTCAGCCAACACTAAATACATTGCCCAAAGCGGTTTATTAGGCGCAAACGGTCCTGATACTTCCAAAGGACAAGCGACTTATACAGCGGACCAAACAGAATACACGCTGGCCAGTGGCCAAAAAGAATTACAAGTTAAACTTCATGCGAAAAACGCAGCGGGTGTAATGTTTACTAAAACATTTACCTTCCGACCTGACAATTACGAAATTGGTGTGGATTATCAAATTGCCAACAAATCCAGCCAACCATGGGAAGGAAATCTTTATTTACAATTGATGCGTAAGAATACGCCGCCAGTGGGCGCACACGGTTTTGTTAACTTTGCGACTTTCTTTGGTGCAGCAATTTCCAGTCCTGAAAAAGCATTTGAAAAAATTACATTCAAACAAATGGACAGCAGTAACTTAAACCAAACCATCAAAGGTGGTTGGGCTGCGATGATTCAGCATTATTTTGTGAGTGCCTGGGTGCCCGATCATAATGCGACGTCACAATATTTCACACGCGTCACCAATGATGGACTTTACACGATCGGCATGTTGGGACCGAATGTTGAAGTGAAACCAGGCCAAGAAACAAATACCTCTGCAAAATTTTATGCGGGCCCTTCCACAACAGATCGACTCGAACAAGTTGCACCGGGATTGCAGTTAACCATCGATTACGGTTGGTTATGGATGATTTCCGCTGCGATTTTCTGGATGATGCAAAAAATTTATAACATCGTTGGTAACTGGGGCTGGTCGATTGTGATCGTGACTTTGTTAATCAAATTGATGTTCTATCATTTGTCTGCCAAGAGTTATCGTTCGATGAGTGGCTTGAAAAAATTGCAGCCGCGCATTAATTCGCTTAAAGAACGTTTTGGTGATGATAAACAAAAATTTACGCAAGCAACGCTTGAGTTGTATCGAAAAGAAAAAGTGAATCCGATGAGCGGCTGTTTGCCGATCTTGATTCAAATTCCTGTCTTCATCGCGCTTTATTGGGTGCTCATTGAAAGCGTGGAATTGCGCCAAGCGCCATTTATTTTCTGGATCCAGGATCTTTCTATTTATGATCCTTACTACATTTTACCCGTCATGATGGGTTTATCGATGTTCTTACAACAACGTTTAAATCCGCCACCGCCAGATCCAATGCAAGCAAAGTTAATGATGATGATGCCAATTGTCTTTACTTTCTTGTTTGCGAAATTTCCTGCGGGATTGATGCTCTATTGGTTTGTGAATAACACACTGTCATTCTTACAACAAGGGTACATCATGAAGAGCATGGACAAGGCGGAGAAGAAAGTTAAAAAGTCCAAATGAAAAATGTAACTGACACAATCGTAGCGGCAGCTACTCCACCTGGGCGTGGCGGCGTTGCGATTGTGCGGGTTTCAGGTCCTTTAGTTAAACATGTCGCAACACATCTCTTGAAAGAAATTCCCAAACCTCGCTACGCTACTTATTCCAATTTTCTTGATGAAATAAATAATCCGATCGATGAAGGCATCGCATTATTTTTTCCTGGGCCAAATTCATTTACCGGCGAAGATGTCTTGGAATTACAGGGACATGGTGGTCCTGCTGTTGTTGATTGTTTGATTCAACGAATTGTAGCGTTAGGCGTGCGTTTAGCGCGACCCGGTGAATTTTCTGAGCGTGCATTTTTAAATGATAAAATGGATCTTGCGCAAGCTGAAGCGATTGCTGATTTAATTGATGCAGCTTCAGAACAAGCAGCGCGTAATGCATTGCGTTCGCTGCAGGGCGAATTTTCTAAAAAAATTCATGCGTTGGTTGAAGCATTAATTCGCTTACGTATTTATGTGGAAGCGGCGATTGATTTTGTGGAAGAAGAAATTGATTTTTTGAGTGGCGAACAAGTTTCGAATGATTTAATTAATCTCTTGCAGGATCTTGCAACCATTCAAGCATCTGCAACGCAAGGCAGTTTATTGCGTGATGGAATAACTGCGGTCATTGCGGGTCAGCCGAATGTTGGCAAATCGAGTTTGTTAAATCAATTAAGTGGCAAAGAGTCCGCAATTGTGACAGATATTCCCGGCACAACGCGCGACGTTTTACGCGAACATATTTTAATTGATGGTATGCCTATGCATATTATTGATACCGCAGGATTGCGTGACAGTGAAGATCGTGTCGAACAAGAAGGAATACGCCGCGCGCGCAGTGAAATTGTACGTGCTGATATTGTTATTTTTGTGAAGGATGCAACTCTTTCAGATTCAGCCGATTTGTTAGCTAAAATTCCAGAGCATGCTGCGCTTATCACAGTAAGAAACAAAATTGATTTACTCAATGAAACGCCTTCGTTAGTAAAAGAAAATCAACACACAATTATTTCACTCTCAGCAAAAGCCGGCTTGGGAATTGATTTATTAAAAACACACATTAAAGCGTGCGCTGGTTTTAATGCAAATATCGAAGGCAATTTTTCTGCGCGGCGCAGACATTTGGATGCGTTAACTCGCGCAAGAAATTTTTTATTAAATGGCCAACAACAATTAACCGAACATCGTGCCGGTGAATTACTTGCTGAAGATTTACGTTTGGCACAAAATGCGTTGAATGAAATTACCGGTGAATTTAGTTCGGATGATTTATTGGGCCGAATTTTCGGTAGTTTTTGTATTGGTAAATAGAGCGGGCAAACCGGAGAAAATATGAATTCCAAAATTAAAAACATCAACCACCTAGCTTTCGTTTGTGAAAATTTAGAAAAAGCGACCCATCTTTTTCAACACGTTTTTGGTGCTGAAGAACTTAAATCAACACGTAACGAAAAATTTTTAAAATTAGCCGATTTTTTTATTGTACTCATTCAAGGAACACCCGTGGAAAAAAGTTACAACCACTACGCTTTCCAAGTGGATCCGCATGATTTACCCGAATTTGAAGAAAAAATTAATTCATTAAACTTAACCATTTTACCCGGCAGAGAACGCATCAAAGGCGAAAATACCTCATTGTATTTTTATGATTATGACAATCATTTGTTTGAATTACATTCGGGTGATTTGCAAATTACGCTTAATGCATAAATCGTGATATCCTTTATTATCAATCCAACATTAAATGGAACTTAATCATGAAGAAAATTACGGCGTTAATTATTTTTGTTGTCATGAGTCTCTTTGTTTCTCTACAAGCAAATGCAGATGATTCCTCGATAAACTGGCAACCTTGGTCAAACTCACTATTTGCCAAAGCGAAAAAAGAAAATAAACAAGTTTTGGTTTATGTGAAAGCATCCTGGTGTCCATGGTGCCAAAAAATGGATAGAACCACGTTGTCTGATCCCACCATCATTGATCTCATTAATAAACGATTTGTCGCAGTCCGCTTTGATATTGATAACGATGCGGCCCAAGTGAAACAATTTAAAGTGGTTAACTTGCCCACTGGAATTATTTATAACGCTAACCATAAGAGAATTAAGTCATTTTCTGGTTATCAAACAGCGGCTGAATTGCAGCAGACGTTGTCGTAATCCAGGTCCTGAGCATAAGGCTTTGTCATCCTGAACGAAGTGAAGGATCTCCGCGTTATAACATGGCGATCCTTCACTTCGTTCAGGATGACAAAAACTGTTACACGACACTCCGCCCCTACAAAATCTCTCTCACTTCGAGTACAATACTCAACCATTTTTAAAGTAGTTGAATCCAACATGCTTGATCTAAAACAACAATTTGACGTGATCGTCGTTGGCGGTGGCCACGCAGGAACCGAAGCAGCGCTCGCTGCTGCCCGTATGGGCGCAAAAACGCTCTTGCTCACCCATAATATCGAGACATTAGGTCAAATGTCCTGTAACCCCGCAATCGGCGGAATTGGCAAAGGCCACTTAGTCAAAGAAATCGATGCGTTAGGTGGTGCGATGGCGCGTGCGATTGATCAAGCCGGGATTCAATTTCGAATTTTAAACGCGAGTAAAGGCCCTGCCGTGCGGGCGACTCGAGCGCAAGCGGACAGAGTCTTGTATAAACAAGCGATTCGAACCATGCTGGAATCCCAGCCGAATTTATTGATTTTTCAACAAGCCGTCGATGATATTTTGATAGAACAAGAACGCGTGGTCGGTGTGTTGACCCAGATGGGTCTGTCCTTTCGGGCTAAAACGGTTGTGTTAACAGCAGGCACTTTTCTCGCAGGAAAAATTCACATCGGTTTACAAAATTATGAAGGCGGCCGCGCAGGCGATCAACCCGCCAAGACACTGGCAGAACGGTTACGTGAATTGCCACTACGCGTCGGCCGTTTAAAAACCGGCACACCGCCACGTATTGATGGCCGCACTATCGATTTTAGTGTGCTGGAAAAACAAGACGGCGATACGCCCACACCGATTTTTTCGTTTCTGGGAAATAGAGCAGAACATCCACGCCAAATTCCATGCTATATCACCCATACCAATGAACAAACGCATGAACTTATTCGTGGCGGATTAGGCGAATCACCCATGTATACCGGCGTGATTGAAGGCGTCGGTCCGCGTTATTGTCCTTCTATCGAAGATAAAATCGTTCGTTTTGCGGATAAGTCTTCACATCAAATTTTTGTGGAACCGGAAGGATTAACCACATTTGAAATTTATCCGAATGGCATTTCAACCAGCTTACCTTTTTCCGTGCAAATTGAATTTGTTCGCTCAATGAAAGGATTTGAGCATGCACACATTACTCGTCCAGGTTATGCAATTGAGTATGATTATTTTGATCCACGTGATTTAAAACCATCGCTTGAAACAAAATATATTTCCGGATTATTTTTCGCCGGGCAAATCAATGGCACGACAGGTTACGAAGAAGCAGGCGCGCAAGGATTGATTGCCGGATTAAACGCAAGTTTACTCGCGTCTGGCAAAGAAGCATGGACACCGCGGCGCGATGAAGCATACATTGGCGTTTTAATTGATGATTTAATTACTCGCGGTACATCAGAACCCTATCGTATGTTTACCAGTCGCGCGGAATATCGGTTATTGTTACGTGAAGATAATGCCGATTTACGTTTAACACCGAAAGGATTTGAGTTGGGCTTGGTGGATGAAGTGCGCTGGCGTTCGTTTGAAACCAAACGTGCTGCAATTACTAGTGAAAAAGAACGTATGTTTTCAACTTGGGTGCGTCCAGATACAGAAGCAAGCCAAGCGATTGAAGCTTTGTTGCAGCAACCCATCACAAAAGAATATCGTTTAGAAGAATTATTACGCCGACCCAATTTATCTTATCAAGATTTAATGACGATCAATAATCTCGGCCCAGGTTTGGATGATCAAACCGCAGCGGAACAAATTGAAATTCAAATTAAATATGCGGGTTATATCGATCGCCAACAGGATGAAATTGAGCGTCAAAAAAGAAATGAAGACGCACGAATTCCAGCGAATTTTAATTATGACAAAATCATTGGTCTTTCTGCGGAAGTACGCCAAAAACTAAAACAGGCAAGTCCTGCCACGATAGGAATGGCATCACGTGTTCCTGGCATTACACCGGCGGCAATTTCGTTATTATTGGTTTATATGAAAAAATCCCTGGCGGTATCTTCATGAAAAATTTTTTAAGCGAAATGCTAGCAGCCAATGGTTATGATTTTTCAGATGAAATACAAAATCAATTTATCGAGTATTTAGATTTGTTAAATCAATGGAACCGCGTGTTTAACCTGACTGCGATTCGTGACGGAAAAGAAAGCGTGATGCTGCATATTCTGGATAGTTTAGCGATTCGGGATTATTTGCATGGCAAGCGAATTATTGATGTCGGTACGGGCGCTGGCTTACCTGGAATTCCGTTAGCGATTACCTGCCCGGATAAACAATTTGTTTTATTAGACAGTAATAATAAAAAAACCCGTTTTTTGAGCCAAGTCATGTATGACTTACAAATTAAAAATATTGAAGTGGTGCACGCTCGTTGCGAAGATTTTCATCCGGAAAAATTGTTTAATAGTATTCTTTCTCGCGCTTTTGCGAGTATTAAGGTAATGTTGGAGTCCACACAACATTTACTTCATCCGAAAGGTCGATTTCTCGCGATGAAAGGTGTTTATCCGGAACCCGAAATCAACGATGTGCCCGAGCAATTTAAATTGCTTAAGGTGCATAAGTTGGAAGTTAAAGGATTGAACGCAGACAGGCATTTGGTTGTTTTAACGAAGGAGTCATCGAATGGGAAAAATAATTGCGATCGTCAACCAAAAAGGCGGCGTAGGTAAAACAACAACAAGCATTAATTTAGCTGCAGCATTTGCCATGATGAAGCGCAAAGTCATGTTGATTGACTTGGATCCGCAAGGAAATGCGACGGTGGGTAGTGGCGTTGATAAAGCTGATTTCACTGTTTCTGCAAAAGAAGTTTTGCTAAATCAGGCAGACATTAACGAAGCGCTTATTCAAACCCAGGGAAAATATGATTTAGTTCCAACGACCCATGATTTGATTGTTGCAGAAGTTCAGCTCATGCAAGAAGCGCAACGTGAATTGCGCTTAAAAACAATTCTTGCGACGGTGGTGGCAAATTACGATTATGTTTTAATTGATTGCCCGCCTTCGCTAAACATTTTGACGCTGAATGCACTTGCTGCCGCGGATTCGGTATTAATACCGATTCAGTGTGAGTATTATGCGCTGGAAGGATTGACGGCTTTGTTGAATACCGTCGAACAAATCCAAACGACGATTAATCCTAAACTGCATGTTGAAGGATTATTACGAACGATGTATGACGGTCGTAATCGACTGGCGCTGGATGTATCCGCGCAATTAATGCAGCATTTTCCAGGCCGCGTTTATCGCACAGTGATTCCACGCAATGTGCGATTGGCAGAAGCGCCCAGCCATGGCTTGCCCATTGTGCAATATGATGTGAAATCACAAGGCGCGGTGGCTTATTTGACGCTCGCAGGTGAAATGCTTAGACGAGTAGACGAAACTAAAAAAGAGGGTGAAGAAATTGAAGCTTGATCATGAAGAATTAAACTTATCGCCATTAGGCAAAGAAACGACTTACGCGACCGAATATCAGCGTGATTTATTATTTCCTATTCCGCGCAAAACAAAGCGTGATGAAATTCAGGTACCTGAGCTACTACCATTTTATGGGGTAGATATTTGGAATGCGTATGAAATTTCATGGTTGAATAATAAAGGTAAACCGATTGTGGCAATTGGCGAATTTATCTTGCCATGCACATCACCTAACATTGTCGAATCAAAATCCATTAAGTTGTACTTGAACTCATTTACCAATACCCGCTTCGAGTCGGTCACCGCTGTGCGTGACATCATACAACAGGATTTATCGGATTATGTCGGTGCGCCGGTGCAAGTGAATATTATTCCGCTGAGTGAGTTTTCCCAGAGTGAAATTAAAAATTTCAGTGGAACTTGTATTGATGAATTAGATGTTCAGTGCGATGAATATATGGTTAATCCAGCATTTTTAACCACGGAAGAAGAGATCGTCTCAGAAGTTTTATATTCCGATTTATTAAAATCCAATTGTTTGGTGACCGGCCAACCTGATTGGGGCAGCGTGCAAATTCAGTATACGGGCAAAAAAATTCAGCATGCCGGATTGTTAAAATATATTGTTTCTTTCCGCAATCATATTGAATTTCATGAGCAATGCGTTGAGCGGATTTTCATGGATATTATGCGTGCATGCCAGCCGCAAAAACTAACCGTGCATGCTTGTTATACCCGTCGCGGTGGACTGGATATTAATCCGTTTCGTTCGACTGAAAATATTTTCCCGGTTGAAACAACCCGCCAGAGTCGGCAGTAAATATCGTGTCACCGTGTCATCCTGAACGCAGTGAAGGACCTCCCTGTTATAACGCGGAGATCCTTCGAGCAAAAAACGCTCTCAGGATGACATGCCCTCAGGATGACAATTCTCACCATAAAAAATCATCTCAACAATTGTCATCCACCCCAATATGCAATAAGCTGAAAACCGCGATTAATCCAAAAAAAGGCGGTAGTTCCTATGAAAGTCAGATTGGTGGGTGGTATTTTATTGATTGTGGGTTCAGCGATTGGCGGCGGAATTTTGGCGCTTCCGATAGCCACATCAGAATTAGGTTTTGTAAATTCTTCTCTTTTATTGTTTTTTTGCTGGTGTGTCATGACGGCCAGTGCGTTCCTGATTTTGGAAGTGACACTTTGGTTACCCAGAAACACCAATCTTATTTCCATGGCAAAAGCGACCCTAGGTCGATCAGGCCAAGTCGTAGCCTGGATTACTTACTTGCTTCTACTCTATTCGTTGCTTTCAGCCTATATTGCTGGCGGTAGTGATTTTTTTAAGAATCTGTTGGAGATGGCGCACATCAACTTGCCTGCTGGTGTTGTCGCCGCTTTATTTACTGTCTTGTTTGGATCTATCGTTTATCTGGGCATTCATGCGGTGGATTATACCAACCGCGGTTTAATGACGGCTAAATTCATCACGTTATTTTTGTTAATGGGTTTTCTGATACCCCATGCATCGATGGAAAAATTAGCGGGTGGGCAAATTTCATTATTATCTGGTGGCGTGACCGTCGCATTCACATCATTTGGTTTTGCGACCATCATTCCAAGCTTACGAAATTATTTTCACGATGATGTTAAAAAATTACGTTTAGCGGTTTTAATCGGGAGTTTAATTCCACTGGTTTGTTATATTGCCTGGGATTTTACGGTGATGGGCGTCATTCCGCGCGAAGGTGATAATGGTCTCATGAGCATGCTACATTCGGGCCAATCAACCAGTGATTTCGTCAATCAATTGAGCCTGATATTGAACCGTGACACTATCACAACGCTCGCACATTTTTTCACATCGATTTGTTTGCTCACTTCTTTTTTAGGTGTTGCATTGTGCTTAGTGGATTTTTTAGCGGATGGATTTCAAGTGGTGAAAGAAGGCAAAAACACATTGATGGTTTGTGCCTGCGCCCTAATTCCACCGTTGTTAATTGTCCTTTTTAAACCAGGCATTTTTATCGCGGCGCTCGCATACGCGGGTATTTATTGCGTTATTTTGCTTGTCATCTTGCCCGCACTCATGGCTTGGCGCGGACGTTATCAAAAAAATATTGCCAAAGGTTATCAAGTATTTGGTGGCAAACCGTTATTGATTATTTTGCTCGTGATGTCAGCATTGATCATCGTGCAAAGTGTAGTGAGTATGATTAAGTAATGACGAAATCAACAGAAGATAACAAAACCACCCACTTTGGTTTTACTGAAGTTCCTGTTCAGGAAAAAGCGCAACGGGTTGCGGACGTATTTCATTCTGTCGCATCTAAATACGATGTGATGAATGATGTCATGTCACTCGGCATGCATCGTCTTTGGAAACGATTTACGTTAGCTGAAAGCGGAGTTCGCACGGGACAACAGGTATTAGACATTGCGGGTGGAACAGGTGACTTGGCGCGTGAGTTTGCGAAAAAAGTCGGAAAATCAGGCTTCGTCGTGCTGGCCGATATTAATGAAAAAATGCTACAACAAGGTCGTTTGCGTCTAACCGATCAAGGCATTATTCAAAATGTAGGATTTGTGCAAGCGGATGCGGAATGTTTGCCTTTTCCTGATAATCAGTTTGATTGCATCACGATCGCGTTTGGTTTGCGCAATGTCACCAATAAAATGACTGCATTAAAATCCATGTATCGGGTATTAAAACCGGGCGGAAAATTACTGATTTTAGAATTTTCGAAACCTGTGTTACCTGCGTTAAGCTCAATTTACGATACTTATTCTTTCAAAGTGATTCCCAAGCTTGGTGAATGGATTTGCAATGACGCGGCAAGCTATCAATACCTGGTGGAATCCATTCGCATGCATCCCGATCAACACGCATTAAAAAAGATGTTAGAAGAATGTGAATTTGAGAGTGTCAGTTTTTATAATATGACAGGCGGGATAGTGGCTTTACATAAAGGATTTAAATACTAATGAAGCACGTGTTAGAAAAAGCCTTAAATCGTTATCTTGCTTTAGACGCGGAATCCAAACGGCGTATTCGCTTATTGCAAAATAAACGCGTGACACTTGAATTATTAGGTACTCCTTTAATCGTTCAACTTTTTTTTAGCGATGAAAAAATTGCATTGCAATGGGATGATTTTGCTGAGGCGGATATCAAAATAAAAGGCACGCCGCTTAATTTGCTGCATATGAGTTTGGCGCGCGATGATCGGCACCGTTTTTTTGCAGATGATGTGATTGTTGAAGGCAATATGGAATTGGCGCAACATGTGCTCGCTATTTTTGATGAATTAGAAATTGATTGGGAAGAACAAATTTCCCAATGGGTGGGCGATGTTCCAGCGTATCAAGCAGGCCGTTTTGTGCGAGGAATAAAGAAATTTAATCAGCGCGTTCGGCGTACTTTTTTGCGTAACTTGAATGAATATGTGCATGAGGAAATTAATTTAGTTCCAGCGAGAGAAGCATTACAACTTTTTTTTGATGAGGTTGATGAATTACGAATGGATGTAGATCGACTGGAAATGCGTCTTTTAAAATTAAAAGAAAAAATCGCAGCAGACAAAGGGACAGAAATATGAAACCGATATCACGATTTTTTCGTTTGCTAAGAATTAATTTTATTTTACTGCGTTATAATTTAGATGAATTTATCTTAACAACACCCTGGTTTTATCCACTGCGTTTTTTACGATTTTTTAATCCATGGTATTGGACATTAAAAAATAAATTGACGCGCGGCGAACGATTACGTTATGCCCTGCAGGATCTCGGACCAATATTTATTAAAGCAGGTCAAGTTATTTCAACACGGCGCGATCTGTTGCCGGATGATATTGCAATTGAATTAGCAAAACTCCAGGATAAAGTGCCGCCATTTTCCGGAAAAATCGCAAAAAAAATGATTGAGAAATCATTAGGCATGCCGCTTGAAAATATTTTTCAAGAATTCAACATGACAGCACTCGCATCGGCTTCTGTTGCACAAGTTCACGCAGCCGTGTTATTGAGCGGTCAATCCGTTGTGGTAAAAGTGCTGCGCCCTAACATTAAAAAAATGATTGAACGTGATCTTGATTTGTTGATGACGCTAGCAAGAATAGCCAATCGCTACTGGGCGGAATCTCGGCGTTTTAAACCAAAAGAAATGGTGGAAGAAGTTTCGCATACGTTGCATGATGAATTGGATTTACAACGTGAAGGTGCGAATGCATCACAATTGCGACGTAATTTTCAACATTCTGATTTACTTTATATTCCAGAAATTCATTGGGCTTATTCACGCGTTGATGTGCTTGTGATGGAACGTATCGAAGGCATTCCAGTTCACAATATCGAAGCATTAAAAACAACTGGCATGAATATGAAAAAATTAGCGGAACGCGGGATTGAAATTTTTTTCACGCAAGTTTTTCGCGACAGTTTTTTTCATGCGGACATGCATCCCGGTAACATTTTTGTGAGTACCAAAGATTTAGAAAATCCGCTCTATATTGCGGTTGATTTTGGCATTGTTGGTTCTTTGAATACGAAAGATCAGCGTTATTTAGCGGAAAATATGCTGGCTTTTTTCAAGCGTGATTATCAGCGCGTGGCGGAATTACATGTCGCATCGGGCTGGTTGCCGCCAGATACGCGCATCGATCAATTTGAAGGCGCAATCCGTGCAGTTTGCGAACCCATTTTTGAGCGCCCACTGCGTGATATTTCGTTTGGCCAATTGTTAATGCGTTTGTTTCAAGCCGCGCGTCGTTTTAATATTAATATTCAACCGCAATTAATATTGTTGCAAAAAACGTTGCTGAATATCGAAGGAGTCGGTCGGCAAATTTATCCGGAACTTGATCTTTGGACGACAGCCGCACCTTTTTTAGAACGCTGGTTAAAAAAACAAATCGGACCGAAAGCTTTTTTACAACGTATTCGTGAAAATATTCCGTACTGGTCGGAGAAATTACCTGAAATTCCTGGACTGATTTATGATGTGTTGCAGCAGACTCGCGAACAGAATGAAGTTTTGCGTTTTAAACAACAAGTATTACCTGCGAAACGAAAATTTAAATTGCGCTATTTTGCGTTGGGCTTGGGAAGCGCGTTTGTGGTGAGTAGTTTGTTGTTAGGATTTGAGTTAGGTTGGACGCAACAAATGGTGTTGGCGTTAGGTATCGCTGGGCTGGTTTCGTTGCTGGTCGGCTGTGCGTAATGTCATCCTGAACGAAGTGAAGGATCACTGCGGTATAATATGGCGATCCTTCACTTCGTTCAGGATGACAAAGCCTTATCCTATGACAATGACAAATCATCCCAACCCGGATTGCTTTCATCAATTAATGTAATTTTTTTCATGCGCAACCATCCTTTTAACTGTTTTTCCCTAGTAATAGCATCCTTTACTTCAGATGTTGTTTCATAATAAACAAGCTTGGTTAGGTTGTATTTTTTTGTAAAGCCGTCGATAAGTTTGTTTTTGTGCTCGTATATGCGGCGTTCCAAATTATTGGTAATCCCTATATACAGCGTTTTTGCTTCATTTGATAAAATGTAAACATAATAATTTTTCATACTAATTCTCATTATTGTGAAACGGGCTTTGTGTCATCCTGAACGAAGTGAAGGGTCTCAGCCGGTTAAAATGGCGATCCTTGACTTCGTTCAGGATGTCAATGTGGGGGGGGGTTTATAAGCAGAGACACGAA
>CAZAXX010000044.1:0-20105 GCA_964489265.1 uncultured Coxiellaceae bacterium | reverse complement strand
GACGTAGGGGTGACAAGCCGCGGGACGTAGGGGTGACAAGCCGCGGGACGTAGGGTGAAATTGTGAGGTCTAATATAGATCGTTCAACATAGTTGCGTCATATGCTCGAACAGGTTGATGCTGTTTTAATTTTTCAATGAGATCGTGATTTGCAATAAACGGTCTGCCAATTGCAATTAAATCAAAATCACCTTTCGTTATTTTTTCTCGTGCATGTTCGAAATGATAACTGCCGCATGCAATCAACGTGCCTTTGTAATGAATGCGCATGAAGTCAGTCATGGTCTTGTTATCTAATTCTGCAAAAACGCGTGAATCATCGAAATTTCCTGTGTGAACATACGCGATCGGTAATTTTGATAATTCAGAAAGTAAATACTGAAACACGGCTCCGTCACGTAAATCACTCGCAATTTGATTCAGATAAGCGCCAGGCGAAAGACGAAATCCAATGCGTTCATAACCGATTGCAGCACCGCACGCTTTAATGACGTCAAGTGCGAAGCGTGCTCGATTTTCTATGCTACCGCCATAATCATCCTGACGATGGTTAGTGTCATAATGTAAAAACTGATCGATCAAATAACCATTCGCGCCATGCAATTCAACTCCATCAAAGCCAGCTTTGATAGCATTACTTGCAGCGATAGCATAATCATCAATAAGTTGTTTGATTTCAGTCAGTGATGCTGCTCTGGATTTTCCAAATTTCAAATGCGGGCTACGCGAAACTGGACCTGTCATCACGGTTTCTGATGGTGAAATCGGTAATTGATTATTTAATAATTCAGGATGAGAGACACGACCGACATGCCAAAGTTGTGAAAAAATCAAACCTCCATTTGCATGCACACTATCCGTCACTCGCTTCCAACCAGCAATTTGGTCTGCCGTAAAAATCCCTGGGACATTTTTATGACCCATCGCATCGCTGCGAATAAGCGTTCCTTCCGTAATTATAAGCCCCGCACTCGCTCGTCGCGTGTAATAGTGCAGCATGGCATCGGTCGGTACCAATGCATCACTTGCGCTCGCGCGCGTCATTGGCGCCATAACTATACGGTTTTTTAAGGTTTGGTGATTTGGCAGGGAATATGGGGTCTGTAGAATGTCGGTTGGCATACTGGGAAAACCTTTCTCATCGTAAATTACCGATGTATTATGCATCGGTAATTTACGATATGTCAACCAATCTATCCTAACTCATTGATTATCTAACCCGACATTAAATCAACCCGTTCCCAGGTTTGCGAGCGTCCAAATAACGGAAACCCAATATAACCATGCACATTCAACTTTTTACCATTTTCGGTTAAACGCACCGTGCATTTGTATGATTTACCATTTTCCGGGTCGAGGATACGGCCACTGCCCCACTGCGCATCAGTGGATTTCAAGCCCGAAATGATCACCATGCCAACGATAGGCTGATTATGCTGATCGCCTTTGCAAGCAGCGCATAATTTTGTTTGATGCGACGCAATATCAGGAAATATCTTGATGACTTTGCCCATCAAAACCTGATCCTGGTTTTTCCAGACTTGGACGATGCTTTTGGGTTTGCCAGTCCGATCATCAATGGTTTTCCAATAGCCGATGGGCGAAGCCTTAAGCTCGGCTGCAAAAGCACTTGAACCCACCAATAGAGTTGTAAGTGTTGCCAATAACGTTCTTTTTAAATGCATCGATTTTTCTCCTTAAAAATCTTTTTTGATAGGCTATTTTGATAGCGCGGCAAATATCCTTTCTTTAACTTCTTCAACTGATCCTATACCATCAATTCGAATATGAATAGGCGAACGATCCGGCTCTGCTTTAGCTTGCTTGATATAGTAATTCACGAGTGGTTCTGTTTGTTGATGGTAGACCGACAGTCGATGACGAATAGTATCTTCAAGATCATCAGGACGTTGCACCAATGGCTCGCCCGTCACGTCATCCTGATTCTCGACTTTAGGTGGGTTGTGCTCCAAATGATAAACACGGCCTGAGCCTAAATGGACGCGTCTGCCACTTAATCGCTTAATGAGCTCTGTATCCGGCACACGAATTTCCACAACATAATCCAGATGAATATGATTCTCATGCAATGCTTCTGCTTGTGGAATCGTACGTGGAAATCCATCTAATAAAAAACCCTTCACACAATCGGCTTCTGCTACTCGCGCTTTAACGAGCGCAATCATAATGTCATCCGATACCAGCTGACCTTCATCCATAATTTGCTTAACTTGCTTGCCTAACGGCGTACCTTGGCTGACTGCCGAGCGCAGCATATCACCCGTTGAAATCTGAGCAATGCCATATTTTTCTTTTATAAACTTTGCCTGGGTACCTTTTCCAACCCCAGGGCATCCGAGTAACACTAAGCGCATTTATCACCTGCTCCTATATATTTGTGGCTATTTTAGTAAAGGGCTCTGGGTTACGCTAGGATTTTTTACTGGTGGGTAGATTTATCATTGGGATAGCTTGGGAATATTGCCGCAAAATCGCTAACGCGCGACGACTACCGGTATCACTCCATAATTCGTACGCCTGGATTGGCAACAAATCCGGGTAATTTCGAGTATATTGACGAATAGATTGGAGTATATCCATTAAGCTGACAAATTGCGTGCTAAGCGAGGCATATAAATCATTACTTTTCCGGGAGATTCGGACATAGGCGGCTTGACCCATATTGACGAAATAACTGATTCTGACTAATCGGGTATCTGCAATATGCGGATAAAGCCCTGCGAATAAAAGACATTTATCGCCAACATCTTGCAATGCGATAAGTTGTTTGGCATGAGTTGAATTAAACCCTTCTAAAAATTCTAGCGCAATAATTTGTTTCATGATCTCAGGTTTATTGGTGTAACGCATGAGTAAAAAAACCAGGTAAGACTCGAGTTCTTCTTTTAAAACAACCGCACAAGTTTCTTCGGCCTTGACGACTACGTCGTGCCATAGTGCCGTTGAAGTTGAATTCGTTAAAATATTCATAGCCCTGCTCTCTTAAAAATTTCGCTTAAAAATTCACTTTCTGTACTTTTAGTATAGAATATTCATAAAATTGTGTTTTTACTTATTACTATTGACAACTCGAGCCCCCCATGATCAAGGCATTTATTTCTGATTTACATTTAGAAGCGGAAAGACCGGAAATTGCTGATTTATTTATACAATTTTTAAAAGAATTTACCGCTAAGGAAAATTCACTCTATATTTTAGGTGATTTTTTTGAAGCGTGGATTGGGGATGATGATCTGACGCCGTTTAATCAAATGATTATCGACGCATTGCATACCGCAACGCAAAATGGTTTGCCCATTTATTTTATGCATGGGAATCGCGATTTTTTAATTGGAAAAAAATTTTTGAAGATGACTGGTTGTCAGTTGTTACCGGATGAATATGTTGTCGATGTTTTTGGTGTGCCTACTTTGTTAATGCATGGCGATACACTTTGCACAGAAGATTTGAAATATTTAAAATTTAGAAAAAAAGCACGTAGCTGGCTTTTTCGTTTTGTCATCTTGATGCAATCGTTAAAAAGACGCCGCAAAATTGCAGAAAACTATCGTGCAGCGAGCAAAGCACATACCAGCACATCGCCTCATTACATCATGGATGTGACACAAGCTGAAGTAGAACGCGTCATGCAAAAACATCATGTTCAGCACATGATTCATGGACACACGCATCGACCGGCGCTACATGATTTTGAAATGAATGGAACAGCAGCAACTCGCACTGTGTTGGCTGCATGGCATGACGATGGTCGTGTTTTGCTTTTCAGGGATGATGGAAAAAATGAAATAGTCACTCTTCCCAAAAAATGACAAAAATGTAATTTCATGAAGCACTTTCTTTTAAGTTTATTTTAAGCTTGGCAATATACTCTCGAGAAAAATTAATAGAGGTAAATTTATGTCTTTGGCTAGAGAATTGAAAAGAAACAAACTTAATTCTGTTACTCAATATAGCGTTGATACTGAGGGCTGGCATGCTAGTTACAGACAATTTAGTGTAGATGCCGGAGAATTCATCGCAAAAATCAAAAGCCAAGGTGTCATTGCTGAATTAGGTGAAGCAGATGAAAATATTTTTCATTTTCTTATGTCGACTGAGATATACACTCATAACGATTATGATGCTGATAGATGGCATATTGCAAAAAAAGATATGCAAGGATTATTATACAGCACTGGGAAGGATGCGAAATTACCATGGGGAACCTTTCATAAAAATTACGCTGAATTTAAGCAGGCAGGCAAATTAAAGCTAGTATCTGATGTTGCAAAAGAAAATAAGAAACGAATCATAGAAGCTTTATTAAAGTTCTATGCTAAAGATGATGATGCTTTGATGCGAGTGCTTTTATCTCAAAACATAAATGAAAATACTGTTTTATTTGTCGGCTACAGTTCACATATAGATACATTCATGTTTGATGCAGTCATTGATCGAGTCGAAAATTTGACTCCAAATCAACGGGAACAACTGTTGATCGCGCGCAATCAAGAAGGCAAAACAATAATGCACGCTATAGCAATACATTATGCAAACTACGATTTTGCTATGTACGATGGCGCATCAGTCAGAAAAGCGCTTTGCATAGCTGATAATAATCACGATACACCCTTGCATACTGTTTTAGCGACTAAAACGACAAAATTAGCGCTAGTCAAAAGATTTTGTAACTCAGCCAAACTAGCACAAAAGGAAGAAAAAGAATTTTCACTTGAAAAACTTTTCGGCCGGAACCTCCAAGGTTTCAATCCATTGCATTTCGTTTGTAATCGCCCCAAAAAAAGTTCAGATGATTCACAGCTCCTTAGTGAATTACTAACCATATTACCTAAAAAATTAGCTCTCGATAAAATACAGGAAGCAGATGACCAGGATCGCATGCCATTGCACCACGCCATTCAATCAGGGCAGCATGGGATGGCTGAAATTTTATTAGATTATTTATCCAGTGAAAACAAACTAACGAGTAAAAATCCTAAAAAATCGTTGCTGCATTATGCGTGTCAATATGGCAATAGTCATATTATTAATCGTGTTATTGAGAAATTAAGCCAACTCGAATTATATCAAATTCAGGAAGAATTACCGACGCTTGAAAAATTAGTTTCAGCAAATTCGCGCGTAAAACAAGTACTTCCATCATTAATTAATAAATTACAGGGACTGAAAAAAACAAGTAATTTATTTTGTGTAGTGAAATACCTAGAACATAACTACAAAGATTCTACATTTACTCCAAAATTAGCTGATTTTTGCGACTGCTGGTCGGAAATTGAAGCGAAGGCGCTTTCAAAAAAGAGCATACAATTACCGCCAATAGATCCTAAACTGAGCGGTGGATTGCATATATCAGCTTTCTTTAAACATACAGAACCTTACTATAAGCTCAGAGACGAATTGTCTGAAATAACCGAGCAAGAAGCTAAAGAATTTAGAGAACTCATCGATACACAATCCCAACTTGCCAGCGAAAATCCTCAATTAACTTCTCCGCTTGTTACAATCGCACGTCAGCTCACGATTATTCAGACGCAACGATTACCCAACGGATCGCTTCCACGTTATGAAGATTATCCACTTCCCAAATTTACAGATGGCATTCCTTACTCTAGACCAGCATCGCCACGCAGAGATGGGGAACCAAATCCTCTAACTGCAATGCCAGTCGATGCAACACAAATAATGCCGCCAACAGCACAACCGGTCACTGTCAAAAAACGTTGGTGAGAGGCACTAACCCAATCGCTCTGGCGATTGCTTCGGTGCCCTCTTCTGTTTTAACCGGTAAAATAATGCTATACGCACCTACAGGTGGTAATGCTTTGCAGTTCGCAAGATTTTCCACAATATATTTTCCAGCGCCCAAAATGGCGTAATGCACTGGGAACGTAAGATCCAAACAATCAGGTGAGAGTGAATCGACAGCCAAACCAGCAATATTTCGTTCCAATAATAAATGTGCGCTTTCTGCAGCAAACCCAGGGAAATGCATTTGTCCTGTTTCATCTGGATTACGAAATTTTTTTGCATCATGCCAATATTGATCCCAACCCGTATAACCAATCACAAGACTTCCGGCAGCGATTTTTCCGTGTTGTTTTTCAAAAGCAATAATATCATCACAACTAATGTAATAATCTGCATGCGCTTTGTGTGAAACATCAATTAAATAAACAGGCGCAATTAATTCTTCAATTGAAATATCAGCAGCACTTTTTGCACCTGGAATAAAATGCGATGGTGCATCGATATGTGTCCCGGTCCCTGCATTCATCTCAATCGATTGAACTCGACAGGCTTCTGGATAATCGACAATAACCTGATGGTTAAAACCACAATTACCACTCCAGGTTGGCGCACTTGAATTAAGTGTATGCGTTAAATCAACTAGCTTAAATTTTGCAAAAGGAGAAATTGCCATACTTCAACTACCCTTGAATAGTAACAGTGAGTTTGCGCTCATGCGGATTGTGACGATGCTCCCAAACAAATATGCCCTGCCAAGTGCCGAGATTCAAATGCAATTTGCTAACTGGAATGGTTAATGAACTGGATGTGAGTACTGTGCGAATATGTGCAGACATATCATCTGGACCTTCCGCTAGATGCTTAAATCGCGAATCGCCATCTAATATTAATTGGCTCATAAAAATTTCTAAATCATTTTGCACATCATGATCCGCATTTTCACAAATGATGAGTGAAGCACTCGTGTGATGAAGAAAGATATTGCAAGTACCCGTTACAATTCCTGCCTGTAATACAACATCAGCAATTTGATCTGTAATATCAAGCATGCCGCGGCCTGGGGTGCTAATTTTGAAAGTGTGTTGGTGAGTTGTCATGATTACTTGCTTTTTATTATATTCTTTGTATTGTCATCCCCGCGAAGGCGGGGATCTATTTAACATGGATCCCCGCCTTCGCGGGGACGACATCTATACAAACGGCTTATACGGTATAACAATTCCCTGCATATTAAAATGATGATGCACATCACTTGATAATTTGCTAGCAGAAGCAAGTTTCACTTCAGGGCCCACATAAACACGTGTACTCACAGTCCCTTTTGCAGACTTAATTTCACGAGTAAATGCTTTATAACCCGCCGCACGCAATTTGCTCGCTAACAACGTTGCATTTTGTTTCACTTTGAAACTTCCCATTTGCACTGCCCAAGCAGTTTTTACAGCACCGATGTGAGCGACCGCTTTTTTATTTTTTGCAACAACAGCTGCAACTCTGCTTTTGTGAGAATGATGCATGATCACACGCGTTTTTTGAACATGCACTTCATTTTCCACAACAGGTTGTGGCTGTGCAACAACAGGCGCTTTATCGACAGTGACAACAGGAGGATAGGTTGTTCTTACGGGTTCAGCAGCACCAGGACGTTCGTAAACAATGCTGGATTCTTTCGGGCCATTTAAACTTTTTGCAACATCAGGAGTAATCTCGGTTGAACTCGTTTTTTGCGCTTCGCTAGCAGAGTTTGTATCGCTTGGCGCAGAAGTATTTACATTAGGTTGTGGAGCAGGTGCAGCCGACACGGTTGAATCAATCTTCTTGATATCTGGTGTTGCTGCTACGGGTTGGCTTGCCTCAGCAGGCGCTGCTGCTGACGTGTCTGGCTGTTGTATGACACCTGGTTGAGTCGCAGCCACGGGTTGAGCGACAGGAGCTGCATCAGGCGCCGCCGCACTTGGCTGAGTTGCAACAGCATCCGTTGCTACAGCAGTCGTATCAGCTGGAGCTGCATCAGGTGCTTGCGGAGCCGTATTTTCTGCTGTAACCGTTGCAGCTTGTTGATCCGGTAAGGGTGGCGCGCTGACGTTGGAGGCTTCTTGCGTTTGAGCATCATTTTTGCCGAATAAAAGCGGCATGATAATGATGACGAGTGCAACTACAACTAAAATCCCTATTATCCTTTGCGTTTGTTTTTTTTCCATAATATACCTCTATCAATTCATGAAGTTTTTTCTGTGTTTGAAATAGCACGTTGTCTTGTTAATTTTGCCAAGATTCTCGCTATGGTTTCGCGCATTTGATTGCGTGAAACAATCATATCGATTGCGCCATGTTCTAATAAAAATTCGCTACGTTGAAATCCTTCGGGTAATTTTTCACGTACTGTTTGTTCAATAACTCGAGGACCTGCAAAACCAATCAGCGCTTTCGGTTCTGCAATAATGACATCACCCAGCATAGCGAGACTCGCGGAAACACCACCCATCGTTGGATCTGTTAAAACTGAGATATAAGGAATGCCTTGTTCTGCTAGACGAGCCAAAGCAGCACTCACTTTTGCCATTTGCATTAATGAAATTAATGCTTCTTGCATTCTTGCTCCACCGCTTGCAGAAAAACAGACGAAAGGAATTTTGAACTCAAGAGATGTATTCACTCCCCGCACAAAACGTTCGCCTACTGCAGCACCCATCGAACCACCAATAAAACCATATTCAAACGCAGCAACTACTAATGGCAAACCTAGTAATTGGCCACGCAACACAACTAACGCTTCTGTTTCATCAGTATCTTTTTGTGCGGCGTGTAAACGATCTTTATATTTTTTTAAATCTTTAAATTTCAAATGATCTACGGGTAAAACATCTGCTGCAATTTCAACTTGCGTACCATCATCTAAAAAATATTCCAAACGCTTACGGCTTGAAATACGCATATGATAGTCGCACTTGGGACAAACGATGAGGTTACGTTCTAGCTCAGAACGATAAAGAATCGCATTACATTTATCGCATTTCGACCATAACCCTTCAGGCACGCCTTTTTTGGTAATGGCGTCGGTACGGATTCGGGAAGGTAATAACTTCTTAAACCAACTCATAATACCCTTGCTTAATTAAAAAACTGACGGTAATTATAAAAGCAAATGGCTTAAAATTATAGGAGAATTTGTAATCGCGGGCGGACCACACTTAAACGCGGCTGAAAATTCCTTTAAAACAACAAGATGTCATTGTTTTGAGTCGGAAAATGATAACAATCCGGATAATTCACTTTATGTAAATAAAGACCGGTGGGCGCTGCTGTTTCTGCCGCTTTACGACGATCCTTCGCCTCCATGACCTCCTGAATCCACTCAGGCGCTCGCTGTCCTCCACCGACCACCATTAAGCTTCCAGCAATATTGCGCACCATATGATGGAGAAACGCATTTGCTTGTATCTCAATCACGACAAAATGGTTATGCCGAGTCACCTTCACATAATGGACGTTACGCATAGGAGATGGAGATTCACATTCCGCAGCACGAAATGAGCTGAAATCACGTTCGCCGAGAAGAAATTGACTGGCTTCCTGCATCCATTCCACATTCAAACTGTGATGATGCCAAGTCACGCGTGCGGCGGTAAGAGCAGGACGAATTGAGCTATTGAAAATGATGTAACGATAACAACGTGCTAGTGCGGAAAAACGCGCATGAAAATTATCATCTACTTCTTCTGCCCATTTAACTGCAATACTGGTTGGAAGATGCGTATTGGTTCCAAGCGTCCAGGCACGCAACTGTCGAATCGCATTTGTATCAAAATGTACGACTTGACCTGTCGCATGAACGCCTCTATCCGTTCTTCCTGCGCAGAAAAGTTTGATAGGTTCATCTGCGATTATGCTTAACGCATTTTCAAGAGAGCCTTGTACTGTGAGCAATTTCTCTTGTGCTTGCCAGCCAAAAAAATGTTGTCCATCGTACTCTATGCCTAACGCAATACGCATTAAAGTCCTGTAATTAAATTTTGTGCCTGTCTTTGCTGCAAAGGATTCCCATCTTGAATGACATCATGCAGAATCTCTTTTGCTAATTTTTTTTCATCCATTTCAATGTAAGCACGCGCCAAGTCCAGCTGAGTTGTCATTACATCATCACCGGCGATTGCATCAATATGCTGATTCGTCACAGGACGTGCACGCAGTTCATTTTTTTCTTTGATCGTTTGTGTTTTGTGGGGATATTTTAATTTTATTAAAAATAGCACTACCAATAACAAACCAGCCAATGCCAGACAACCCACCGGTGTTAGTGCTACGTTCAGATAAAATAGCAAAGAACGCGTTGCCGTCCAAAAATAGTGGAAATAAGCGACATACATATCATACATAGTATTCTCCTTGAAATTATGACAAATGCGTTTTTATTAAATCTTCAGCAATTTGTACCGCATTCAACGCAGCACCTTTACGCAAATTATCCGCGACAACCCATAAATTTAAACCTTTTTTATGCGACATATCTTCACGCACACGACCAACAAATACAGCATCTTTTCCTGCCGCATCGCGCACAGGTGATGGATATTGTTGTTTGCCTGTCATCAGTTTTACACCGGGTGCTTTAGCCAACAAATCCAATGCATGCTGCATCGAGAGTTTGTCTTTTGTTTCAATATGCACAGCGGCAGAATGACCAAAAAACACAGGCACTCGCACGGCTGTTGCATTAATAGCAATTTTTTTATCGTTCAATATTTTTTGGGTTTCCCAGACAATCTTCATTTCTTCGCGCGTGTAGCCATTTTCTTGTAATTCATCGCAATGCGGCAACACATTGAATGCAATTTGTTGTTGATAAACTTTTGGTTTAACAGGTTTGCCATTTAATAATAAAGCAGTTTGTTCCGCTAATTCTGTCACAGCTTCTTTACCACTGCCTGAAACAGATTGATAGGTTGCGATATTGATACGCGAAATTCCCACTTCATCGTAAATAGGTTTTAGCGCAACAACAACCGGGATCGTGTTGCAATTTGGATTGGCAATAATGCCGCGTTTTTTAAAACCGGCCAAATCCACCGCATTCACTTCAGGAACAATAAGCGGTATGTCAGACTCGTAACGAAAGTGTGAACTCTTATCGATGATGATATTTCCTGCTGCTGCTGCAATCGGTGCGTATTCTGCAGAAATTTCATTGCTCGTGCAAAAAAATACGAGTTGCGTTTGCGTGAAATCAAAGCCATCTAATTCTTCCACAAAGAGCGCTTTTCCTTTAAATTCCAGCATATCGCCCGCAGAACGTTTGCTTGCCAATAAATAGAGTTTATCAATTGGGAAATTACGTTCTTCTAAAATAGACAATGTGGTTGATCCAACGATGCCAGTTGCTCCGACGATTGCTACATTATATTTTTTTGTCATTAAGACACTCTCTTTTTTAACAAGTTATATATTTTGTTCCACACCTTGCAACCAAATGCTAATCGCTTCTCCCATTAACGTAGGATTGCTTTCTTGTGCAAAATGCAATTCTTCCCCAATATCAACAATTTCCAAATTTGATAAATTTTCTTTTGCCCACATGACCGTTTCAATCGTGGTAATAAAACCAGGAACAGTATAAAGCATGAGTTTAGGCAATTTTGATTGAATCAACTTTTTTGAATAGTCTGAGATAAGTTGATTCACTTTATTTTTGTTATTGCCATCTGGCAAATCATATAAATATTGACGCAATGGTTTGCCAGAACCTTTTTGTTTGAAAGGTTCGCGATACACATTCATTTCCTGTTCTGTGAGCATTCGCATCGTGCCTTGCGACAATACTTTATCAATAAAATGCGCGCCATTTATGATTAAATCATTAATATTTTCTTGTCCCTGCCACGCAAGAATTTGTTCTTGATAAGGCAACGGTGTTTCATCACCATTTAAAGCACGCAAATACGCCTCATAAAAAACCAAGCCTTTACATTTATTTTCATGGCGCATGGCATAATCAAAACCAATAATAGAGCCAAAGCCATGCATGACAATTGTTAAACGATCTAATTTCAATGTCTCAATAAATTTTTCAACATAGTTGATGTGATCAACTAACGTGTATTCGATATCAGGTTTTTCTGATTTTCCAAACCCAATCAAATCGGGCGCGATACACCGTCCCAAATTCGCAAGACGTGGAATGACATTACGCCAAACATAAGACGAGGTTGGGACGCCATGCAAAAACAAGATAGGATCACCTTGCCCTTCTTCCACATAATGCATCTTTGATCCAAGCACATCGACATACTGTGCCTGGTATGGAAAATCAGCTGAAATCGTTGCTTTTGTCATGTGATATCCTTTTCATATTACCCTGCTTGCGCAAAATCAAATAATTCACGCAACACCACCGAGAACGTTACAAAACCCACATTATTACTCGATTTAATTTCGCCTAAGAGATTTTGCCAGCGCTCAATTAATAAATTGTATTGCTCGAGCCACGCGTGAATACGTTCCGTAATCGTGAGCTGTTTCGCTCTTTTATTTTTGAGCGATAAGACACTCACTGATAATTTTCGTTGTGCGCGATCTAAATCATCACGGAAACCAGAACGTGCAAGTTCATCCCATTGATTTTCCATAGGATACGAATTCATTTGATCACGCAACCAGTTTAATTCCAGATGAGAACCTAATTCATAATACGTTTGCGCCATTTCTGAAATATTCAAATTATGTTTAGTCGCCGCTTCTACGATATCTAAAGAAGTAAATAAGATATTGCAACTTGCAATACGCTGCGCCAACTCGTGAGGAACACCTTGATCCAGCAAGGAAGATGTTTCTATTTCTAAAATTTCTTTATCTATGTCTGTCAACAAATTAGGAAGCTGGTGCATCAATTCAGCAATCGGTTTTTCATAATGATTGGCAACGTCCTCAATACTGAAATTGGGCTTCAGATTACGTAAAAACCAGCGTGTTGCGCGACGAATCAAATAGTAAATTTGCAACATCATTTTTTGCTGCACTGCTGTATTGACTTTTAAGTCAAGCGCTTCAATTTGTTTCCAAAGTTCTTCCATACCATAAATACGCTCTGCCACAATGAATGCGCGCATGATGAAAGCAACAGACGCACCTGTTTCACGCTGCAAGCGCTCCACAAAATTAACACCCATGTGATCAGTGATATGCTTGCCTAATTGGGTTGCGATAATTTCACGTCTGAGACTGTGTTCTTTCATTTGTGGTAAATATTTTTTTCGCAACGAGACTGGAAAAGCCATCATTAGATATTTCACAAAATAAGGATCTTCTGGAATATCAGAAGCTAAAATATCTTGTTTCAAAAACATTTTGCAATAGGAAATCAAAATCGCAAGCTCTGGTCGAGTTAAGCCCTGACCGTTTGCTTTGCGCTCGAGTAAGGCTTTTTCTGCAGGTAAAAATTCCAACTCACGATTGAGGCGACCCTTCTTTTCCAGTTCATTCATGTAACGTCTGAATAAATCCATCGTTTGCAAAGCAACTGATGCTTCTAAACTTAACATCTGGGTTTGTTCATAGTTATCACGTAAAACTAATTCAGCCACTTCATCTGTCATTTTTTCTAATAATTTGTTGCGTTGTGCGAGCGTCATTTCATTATCAGTGGTGAGTGTGTTCAGCAAAATTTTCATATTGACTTCGTGGTCTGAACAATCAACACCCGCAGAATTATCAATGAAGTCCGTATACAATACACCGCCATTCAGCGAATATTCCACACGACCTAATTGCGTCATTCCTAAATTACCGCCTTCACCAATCACTCGTGCTTTCAGTTCATTACCGTTCACGCGAATTGCATCATTCGTTCTATCACCCACTTCAGCGTGCGTTTCGTCGGTTGATTTGACAAATGTACCAATTCCACCATTCCAGATTAAATCGATAGGCGCTTTGATAATGGCGCGAATCAAATCATTTGGCATCATATGATCTTGCTCAATATCAAATGCTTTTTTCATCTCAGCAGAAATTCGAATGGATTTAGCAGCACGATTGAAAACACCGCCGCCTTTAGAAATTAATTCTGCGTTATAATCCATCCAGGTTGAACGCGGCAAATTGAATAAACGTTTACGTTCTTCAAAACTCGTCGCTGAATCGGGATCTGGATCAATAAAAATATGCATGTGATTGTATGCGGCTAATAATTTAATGTGACTTGACATCAACATTCCATTACCAAACACATCACCACCCATATCACCAATACCAACCACTGTGAAATCCGTTGTTGCTGGATTGATACCAAGTTCGCGAAAATGTCTTTTTACAGATTCCCAGGCACCGCGTGCTGTGATTCCCATTTTTTTATGGTCATAACCGGCGGAACCACCTGATGCAAATGCATCGTCGAGCCAGAAATTATATTCTTTGGAAATGCCATTCGCGATATCAGAAAATGTTGCGGTACCTTTATCAGCAGCAACAACGAGATAAGGATCATCTTCGTCATAACGTACAACATCAACAGGCGGAACAATGTTGCCATCTTTGATATTGTCGGTAATATCCAGCATGCCGCGAATGAATGTGGAATAACATGCGATACCTTCTTTCATCACTGCATCGCGATCTCCATCCACTGGTAATCTTTTTGGAAAAAATCCACCTTTCGCACCGACTGGTACAATCACTGAGTTTTTGACTTGCTGTGCTTTCATCAAACCTAAAACTTCCGTACGAAAATCTTCACGTCGATCTGACCAACGCAAACCACCGCGCGCTACTTTGCCGCCACGCAAATGGACGCCTTCTACGCGAGGCGAATAGACAAAAATTTCATACATGGGTCGTGGCAGTGGTAAATCAGAAATAGCAGAAGGATCGAATTTGAAAGAAATATGTGATTTGAAACTACCATCGACTTGCGTTTGAAAATAATTCGTGCGGATCGTTGCTTGAATCACTTCGAGTATGCGACGAATAATTCTATCTTCGTCAAGACTATTCACTTCTTCAAGTGATTGCTCTATCTTCGTTGTGAGAATTGAACTATCAGGTCGATTATCACCATACTCGGGTGAAAAACGCAGCTTAAATAATTCCACTAAATTTCTGGCGATGTCTGCATTATTTATCAATGCCTGTTCGACATAATCCTGACTGAACGTAAATCCGGTTTGACGCAAATATTTTGTGTAAGCGCGCAGTACTGCTGTTTCATGCCAAGTTAAATGCGCCTCGATTATCAAGCGATTAAAACCATCATCTTCTGCATCACGAAACCAAATATGGGCAAACGCATCCTGGAAATTATCCTTAATGCTTTCCACATCCAGTTCTCTGTTATTCACATGCACCATATCAAAATCGCTGATCCATGAGATGCTGCCATCTTTAAAAATAATTTCATGCGGACGTTCGCCAATAATGCGTAAGCCCATGTTTTCTAGTGTTGGCAATACATCAGATAAAGCGATGGTGTGTTCGCTATGAAATAATTTTAATTGTAATGATTTTTTGCCTGATTTATGAAACAACATTTCCAAGGGATTGTTGTTGCAAATCGCTTCTATTTTTCGAATATCTTCAATTGCAGCGCTTGGTAAATAACATTCGGTATAACTTGCAGGAAATGCTTTGCGGTATTTGGTGTAATGTTTCAATCCTTCTGCTTCACCAAATTGTCGAATGAGTTGTGACTTTAATTCATCAGCCCATGAACGCGAAACATCCGTTAATTGTTTTTCTATTTTAGTAATATCGTATTCAACCGGAATCTTTGGATTAACACGAACGAGATAATGAATTCGCGCCAAAACGGAGTCTGAAAAATAAGTGGTAAAAGAAGACTCCAATCCATTGAATGCATCCAGCAACACATCTTGCATCGCAAGAGACATTTCTGTGTTGGAAATATCACGCGGCACATACACCAAGCAGGAAAAATAACGACTATACGCATCTTTACGCACAAATAAACGTATTTTTTTACGTTCTTGTAAATGCAAAATTCCTTGCGTTAAATTAAGTAATTCTTCATGCGTTGCCTGGAATAAATCATCACGTGGTAATGTTTCTAGAATATGCACGAGCTCTTTGCCGTTATGGCTGTCTGGCGGATAATGAAATTCCTGAATGACTTTTGCAACTTTGTGCCGCAAAAATGGAATATAAAGCGGACTTGAATGATATGCAGTTGAAGTATAAAGCCCGATAAATCGACGCTCGCCTACCAACTCACCTTTTTCGTTAAATCGTTTTACGCCAATATAATCGGTGTAGGCAGCTCGATGAACTGTCGATTGTGTATTGGTTTTTGCAATAATCAAAATATTTTTTGACAAGGCAAGCTTGCGTGCTTGCGGTGGCAAATCAGCATAATTACGCGAAACAGTGCTTGCGCCTTCATCACGCAACACGCCTAAGCCTGAGCCTGGAATAATTTGTAAAGCGCGATTGGTTTCATTGCCAATGAGTTTGTAATCACGCGCACCTAAAAAGGTAAAATGATTGCTGATCAACCAGCGCAAAAAATCTTTGGATTCTGCAATTTCAGCTGGATCGAGTGGTGGTGGATTTTGCTCGAGTTCTAATAAAGCTTCTTCCACACTTTTTACCATCTTACGCCAGTCAGTCACGGAAACTTGCACATCACATAATACTCTTTCAATATTCAGACGTAACGCTTCCATCGATTCAGTATCGATCTGTCGATCAATTTCAACATAAATAGGCGCTTCAGTCGTACTACCTGGTTCATTTGATCCAATCGGTAAAATGTCGATAATATTATTTTCTTTATCACGCTCTACTTTCAATCCACCAAAGTGAATAGTGTAATGAACTTGAAAACCATTACGGTTAACTTCCATTCGAATTGAATCAACTAAAAATGGAATATCGTCATGTGATACTTCAACGATGGTATGCGTGGATTGCCAGCCATCATTTTCGAGGGTTGGATTAAAGACGCGAACTTTGGATTCGCCAGGTTCTCTGTGATAGATAAAATTCCAGTGGGATAATATAGCGCCAGATAAATCTTCAATTGATCGTTCTGACAAATCCTCTAATGAGCAGTTAGAATAATAACGCTGCGCAAATTTTCCGATTAGCGCGGCTTTCGATTCGGGAACTCGATTTTTCAAGTATTGGCATACTTTATTTATTATCTCTTGTCGACCCGTGTCTTGTTGACCAGCCATATAAAAACGTAACCTCCGCGGTTTTGTAGCCTTAAATTAAAAAATATAAATATGGGCTGATTTTAGCGCTCTTAGGGGTCACAATTCAAACAGGATTTATGATTTTCGTCCCGCGACGCTTTCTAAGCGGGATCTAGTGCCTTTTTCGGCTTTGAAAGGCGCTGGGTCCCGCTTAAAAAGCGTCGCGGGATGGAATGACGTAGTAATAATAATTATTTTCTTTGATCGGGAATTTTCTTCGCCACGTCATCGCGCAAATAAACAGGTTTCGCGTCCCTTGGCGCAATTGAGCCGCCCTGCAAAAGAATCGCTTTTGCCAAGGGTAACATGGCAGATGCCGTGGGTAAGCAGCTGATATCGATTTCTCGGGGTTTTACGACGATTTTGGCTTGATAGACTTCCCAGGCATTACCCACGCCATACCATTCTCCCTGAGCTGGGATGCTTATGTTTTCAGGTATACTCACAATCTCCTTGCCAACCAGCTTAACCAAATCATCCGATTGAACTGCATAAGTTGCCCAATAAACCTCATCAATTCGGGCATCGAGCGCGACGATTATTTTTTTCCAGCCTAATTCATGAAATGCTCCCTGAGCCGTCGCTGCCAGAGATGAAATAGGAATGAGCGGTTTATCCGCGGCGAAAGCAAGACCTTGTGCGACACTGGTCGCAATTCTGACTCCCGTGAAACTTCCAGGACCACATCCAAAAGCAATTGCATCTAATTGTTTTAATTCGATATTTTCTGACGCAAGTAATTGATTCAGCATCGGCAAAATAAGCTTTGCCTGCTGCATAGGCGCAACTTCGTGACGCTCAATAACTTTGTCATCCAGCAATAAAGCGGCGGAACAGGCTGTTTGGGATGTATCAAATGCAAGGATCTTCATAAACACTCTCTAAAAAAAATTGCCGTACTTTCTCAAGATCGCGCGTGCGTGCCATATCCGGCAAACTCTGCAAAAACGCTTCGCCATACCGCGAGCCAACCAAACGTGGATCGCAAATCATTAATATTCCACGATCTTCTGTATCCCGAATTAATCGCCCTGCGCCTTGTTTTAAAATTAAAACAGCATTGGGCAGCTGATAGGATTGAAATGGATCGATACCTTGTTTACGCAACATTTGGATACGCGCTTTTAAAATAGGATCTTCCGGTGCTGCAAAAGGTAATTTATCAATAATCACGCAAGATAATGCATCACCACGCACATCAACGCCATACCAAAAACTACTTGTACCCAGTAATACCGCGTTGCCGAATGATTTGAATTGCTCAATCAATTCTTTTTTAGGCATCGTGCCTTGTAGTAACAAAGGAAATGGGATGCGATCTTTCAATAATTCTGCTGCAAACTCCATGGCTTTGTAACTCGTAAATAATAAAAATGCTTTTCCTTGCGTAATTTCCAGTACAGGAATGGCAGCTTCAATTAATGCTTCCGTATAATGCGCTGCATGTGGATCCGGTAAACCGCGCGGTGCATACAACAACGATTGTTTTTGATAATCAAAAGGACTTTTAAGTTGTAATTGCAATGCGTTTTGTAATCCGAGTGTATCAACAAATAATTGAAAATTATTTTTAACAGACAAGGTAGCTGATGTAAAAATCCAGGCACGTTTGCGTTCTTCAATATAGCGTTTGAAATTATCCGCAACAACCATGGGTGTTAATTGCAATGTAAAACTTGCCGTATGCGTTTCAAACCAATGTACAGTATCATCCGGTGTTTTGCCGGTGAGTAAATTAAATCGTTCTATTAATTGTGCCGTGCGTCGCCAGCAACTTTCTAAACCTTTACTGCGAACTGCCGCTGATTTTAAAATTTCTTCTAAGGCTTGTAATGCATATTTCACACGCTGGATGCTCGCCTCGAGCACGGGAGGCATTTGTTCCGGCCAGGGTGCGCGACGTAATTCAGTTCCCATCGCAACACGCATTTCATGCGTGGCGGTTTGTAACTTATCTGCTTCTTCAATAATCTCCCGCATATCATTGGCAGATTGTAACACTTCAGCTTCCGTATCACGTGCAAGCTCAATTAATTGGCGACCCGTTAATGCGGTACTAAAAAAATGTGACGCAATGTCAGGCAAATGATGCGCTTCATCAAAAACAATCACATCGGCACCCGGCAGCAATTCACCAAAACCGTCTTCCTGAAGCGCCATGTCAGCAAAAAATAAATGGTGGTTCACGATAACAATTTCGGCGGCGAGCGCTTGTTGACGCGCTTTGACAACAAAACATTCTTTGTAAAATGGACAGTCCTGACTAATACAATTATCCGCGGTGCTTGTCACTTGCGGCCAAATCGCTGAATCTTCTGGAACGACAGGTAGCTCTGAAATATCTCCCGTTTGAGAAATACCCGCCCATTCGTTAATGATATGCAATTCATTTACGAGTTGGCGTGATGCAAAACGGCCATCTTCTCTGCTGCGCTCTAATCGATGTTTGCAAATGTAATTTGCGCGGCCTTTTAATAACACAACATTAAGAGGGAAAGAAAAAATTTTTTTTATGACGGGAATATCTTTAAAAAATAATTGGTCTTGTAAATTTTTGGTGCCTGTTGAAATAATAGTTTTTTTCTGCGCGAGAAAAATTGGAACTAAATAACCAAATGTTTTCCCTGTACCAGTTCCCGCTTCCACAATTAATTGCGAATTCAGCGCGAGCGCTTTTTCAATCGCATCTGCCATAATTTGCTGAGATTCGCGCGGAGTGAAGCCTGTAATGGCTTGACTTAATAATCCATTTTCTCCAAGAATTTCGTTCAACTCCATAGGCGAGTTATCTTTCAAGAAATTTTAATTTGTCATCCACATCTTTCCATTCATCTGCATCCTTGGGAGGATCGATGCGACGATTAATGTTGGGCCATTGGTCTGCGAGTTCTTTATTGAGTTGTATGTAATTTTGATATTTTTCAGGAAGATCATCTTCAGAATAAATTGCGTTGACAGGACATTCTGGCTCGCATAACGCGCAGTCTATGCATTCATCTGGATTAATGACGAGGAAATTGGGGCCTTCATAGAAACAGTCAACCGGACAAACTTCAACGCAGTCGGTATATTTACAACGAATACATTGTTCGGTGACAATGAAGGTCATGTATTGATTTTCCAAAAATGGTG
>CAZAXX010000043.1:0-20929 GCA_964489265.1 uncultured Coxiellaceae bacterium | reverse complement strand
CTGAACGAAGTGAAGGATCTCCATATATAGGGAGGTCCTTCGCTGCGCTCAGGATGACACCTTTGCTCAGGATGACAGGTGGGAAGGGTTAATCGTGGGATTCAGTTGAATCATCGGCTATCGATGTTTCATCATTATTTTCAACTGGAATATCAATCTCAATGTCTATCTCTGTTCCTGTCGTCTCTTCATCCATGTCATCTTCATCATGAACAATAACGACTTGCTGTTGAACCACAGCAACAGGAATTAAATCTGCTTCATGTGCATCACTAAAATCCGTGTGACCCGCCGCGATTTCGCGTAACGCGACCACGGTTGCTTTATCATTTTCCCATGGAACAATCGGATCAACACTGCCGCGCATCAATTGACGCGCTCTTTTCGCCGCCAACAAGACGAGATGAAAGCGGTTATCCACATTTTCTAAGCAATCTTCAACGGTAATACGTGCCATTTAGCTATACCTCAGTTTTTCTTTGTCTAATAACGATCGTGCATTTTACCCTGATTCTGTTAGGTCGTCGACAGTTCAGTTAATATTGTGGCCAGCTTTTTGATTTGACGGCGCTTCAACAAGCGACCAGCCAGGACAATGGTTTTCAGGTCATTTAAAGCTGTTTCAAAGTAATCATTTAAGACGACGTAATCATATTCTTCCACATGCGAAATAGTCTCTTGCGCATCCGCCAGACGTTTTTTGATAATGTCATTATGATCTTGGTTACGATGCGTTAAACGTTCTGATAAGGTGGCGAGTGACGGCGGTAAGATGAAAATGCTGATGCAGTCGGGATACAAGCGCTGAATTTGTTGTGCGCCTTGCCAGTCAATTTCGAGGATGACATCGATGCCGCGCTGTAATGTATCTTCGACCCATGAACGCGATGTGCCATAAAGATTATTAAAAACATTGGCATGTTCCAGAAAATCATGATGCTCAATCATCCGGAGAAATTCATTTTTATCAACAAAATAGTAATTTATTCCATCCATTTCGGCAGGACGTTTCGGGCGCGTTGTATGCGAGATCGACACAGTGATATTCGCCAATGAATCGACGAGTGTCTTCACCAGTGTTGTCTTGCCTGTGCCAGAAGGTGCAGAGATAACGTAAAGATTTCCAGACTCAGCCATGCGTTAATATATCCTTCGTTAGCTTGATTGTTTTTTTACGACGCGATCAATAATCGACGTGGTTGAGAGATTTTTTATGACACCGAGTACTCGAACATCGCCACCATAAGCACGCACAATATCAGCGCCAACGACACCATCGACTCCGTAATCACCACCCTTGACTAACACATCGGGCTGCAATTTTTTCAATAAACGCTCTGGCGTGTCATCACTAAATGACACCACCCAATCCACAACGCCAAGACCTGCTAAAACGGCCATGCGTTGCTCAACATTATTGATGGGGCGGCCTGGGCCTTTTAATCTTTTAACGGAATCATCGTCATTGATGGCGACAATTAAGAGATCGCCCAACTGTTTCGCTTGTTGTAAATAAGTGACATGGCCTGCGTGCAGAATATCAAAACAGCCATTGGTGAAAACAATGCGTTTGTTTTTAAGACGAGCCTCGCTCACTGCGAGTTGGAGTAATTCTTCATTAACAACACCGCCTGATGCAACGGGTGTTTCTGTCATAGCAACTTGCAATTCAGGAACGCTGACCGTTGCAGCACCTAATTTGGAAACAACAAGGCTTGCAGCCAAATTTGCAATTGCCATTGCTTGCGGCAGCGTCGCGCCAGCAGAGAGTGATGCGCCTAAAATCGCAATCACGGTATCACCTGCGCCTGTGACGTCGAATACTTCGCGTGCATGGGCGGGTAAATGAATTTCTTCTTCGTGTTGCCGAATCAATGTCATACCGCGCTCACCACGGGTTAGCAATAACGCATTGATGTTATGTTTTTGCAATAACACAAGGCCTTTGCTTACGATCTCTTGTTCGTTATGACAAGTACCGACAATACTTTCAAATTCTTTAAAATTGGGTGTGATAATGTCAGCACCATTATAAATACTGAAATCAGTTCCTTTTGGATCAATCAAAACAGTCACGCCTGCATCTTTGGCAAGTCGGATGAGTTCAGGTGCGCAAGCAAGTGTGCCTTTGCCATAGTCTGACAAAATAACTAATTTGGCTTCTGATAAATTTCGCTTGTAAAAATCGATAATTTTTTCAGGATTAAATACTGGGAATTTTTCTTCGAAATCCATGCGAATCAATTGCTGGTGTCGGCTGATGACGCGCAGTTTGGTAATGGTTGGAATATTCGCTAAACAATGAATATCATGGCTCACGCTGGCAGCTACTAATTGTTCGGTCAATATGCGTGCCGCATCATCAGTGCCTGTGATACCAATTAAAGTGGTTCTGGCGCCTAGGGCTGCGATATTTAAAGCAACATTACCTGCGCCGCCAGGACGTTCATCAATTTGTTTGATATTCACGATAGGAACAGGTGCTTCAGGCGAAATGCGTGCCGCATCGCCAAACCAGTAACGGTCAAGCATCAAGTCGCCAATGACGAGTACCGATGCTTCTGTAAAGTCAGGTAGTTGATTTTTCATTATATTTTAAAAATGCCAGTCAATAAAATTGCATAATTTTAACATGTTAGGCGTTTTAGTGCATAGAAAATTGTTGTAATGTAGCGTCCTATAGCCATGGGACTCTGATAAATATGACAGTAAGCCGCCATTCCAAGCTCGATATGCTAGTTATTTTTTTCTGCGGACTGATTTTTTTTACGTTAGGTATAAAAAACCAGGAAATCATAGGCTTTGAGTCACGTTTTTATTTATTCGCGCAGGAAATGTGGCGACACGGACCAACCTTGTTTCCGACGACTTATGGCGTTGCCTATCCTGATTATCCAGTGACATCGACGTTATTAATCTATTTAACTGCCCAGTTAGCCGGTGCTTTGAATAAGCTAGTCGCGGTGCTGCCAAGTGCAATAGCGGCGGCAGGTACCTTGACGCTGACTTATTTGGTGGGGTCGTTACAAACGCGACGCTGGGGATGGTATGCGACTGGATTTCTATTATTTACGCTGGCGTTTATCACTGAGGCGCGCACTATTTCATTGGATATGTATGTCACTTTCGTGACGACTGCCTGTTTCTATTTCGTTTATTCCAGAGAATTACACCACAAAACGCCGCCTTTTGTGATCATCGCATTATTGCTTATCTGCGGTTTTGCAATTCGAGGTCCAATCGGTTTAATCATTCCAACCGGTGTGATGTGTGTTTATTACTTATTGGAAAAAAACATCAAGCGATTTTTTCAGATAGGTTTGCTTGCTGCGCTGTTATTAATGCTATGCGCGGCATTCATGTTGTTACTTGCTAATCACATAGGAGGACAACAGTTCATGAAATATGTGGTGCAAATGGAAGTGTTAGGCCGCATGCAAGAAAATAAAACGCCCGCCCGATATTTTTATTTTGTCGAAAGTCTGGGTGCGTATGCGGTGACTTATCCATTAGCGATTTTGGTTTTGTTGGGTGTTGGTTTGCAATTAATAAAAAATAAATTACCGCAACAAATAAAATTTTTGCGAGTGTTGTTTGGCTGGGTGTTGATTATCATGATTGGGTTGAGTCTTCCTGGCGATAAAAAAATTCGCTATATCTTGCCTATCGCGCCTGCACTTGCATTGATTTCTTCATATATATTTATGACGACAAGCGAAGCGAAATATTTTCGCTGGTTGAAAAACAGTTTTTATTATCTCTGTTGCTTGTTACCCTTAATTGGAATTGGTGTTTTGTCGGTTCTTTTTTATCAGAAAATTGAGTTAAATTATTTTGTGTTGTTGATCAGCTTGATTGTCCTGCAAATCGGAATGTTGATGGTGCATAGACAAGGTTTGATTTTTGGTTTTGCCGTATTGTCATTTATTTTGTGTTACATTTTTATGGCAGAAAAAATTAATCTCAATTCCAATCGAACAGCAAATTTTGTTAAAAACACCGAGAATTTGCGGGAAACTCAGCATGCTAAACTTGTTTTTTATAAGGAAGGTATGGATGGGTTAGCTATCAAGTATCTGGTAAATATGTCTAAAGAAGAGCGTCCTTTATTTATTACATCACTCGATCAGGTTTCAAATCAAACTGTGTTTATTATTACGAGCGAAGAAAATTATAATGCCCTGCCGAAAGAATTGCAGAGTTCAATCAAAATTATTTCAGCTGGAAAGTTGGGGCATGATCGAGTGGTTGTGTTTATGTTTAATATAATCGCGCCTCACCCACCGGGCGTGTTTTGAAACGTTTATATTGCCAAACATATTGCTCTGGTTTTCGACGAATTGCGACTTCCAGTGCTTGATTCAATTTGACAGCATCTTCTTCCAAATTCTCTGTGGGAAATTGTTCGATAGGCGGATACAAAACGATATCATAATGAAATTCATTATCACGTCGATAAAATCCAATTGGAATGACGGCAGCGTCACTCATGCGAACAATGCGGGAAACAGAAGTGAGTGAAGCAGTGGGTACTCCAAAAAAAGGTGCAAACACACTGCTTTTTTGGCCGCCATCAACATCGTATGCATACCATATCGCCATATTATTGTTGAGTGCGCGTATGAGTTGGCGAATGCGGTTGCTTGGGATGGCTTCCATGTAATGCTTCTGTCGAAAACGTTCATGAATAAAAGCGATTAACCGTTTTTTGTGAGGGCGATACATCACAGCGAAAGAATAGCGCATGCTCATCAGGCGACCGACCATTTCAAGACAGGTAAAATGCGGGCCCAACAAAATAATTCCTTTTCCAGCGGCAAATGCTTTTTCTACATATTCAAGACCGTGCAAGGTAAAAAGATGCTGGATTTTTTCATTCGGCAACCACCAAGCCATGGCTGATTCAATGATGCCAATGCCTAATGATTCAAAATTTTTGCGAGCTAATTTTTTTTGTTCTTCAAGCGAAAGTTCTGGAAAACAAAGCTTAATGTTGACGGCAGTAATATGTTTTAGTTTGCCGGGCATTGCATAAATTAATCGACCAATCCCTTTTCCTAAACCCAACTGCATGCGCTTCGGCAGACGAGCAATCAACCATAGAACGCCAATGCCAAACCAGGCAGGCCAATAAAGTGGATGAAACAGGGCTAATTTTTTTTTGAATGTCGTCATGGGACTTATGATTTGCAAATAAAAGATTGTGGCATATTATACACATTTTCTGAAATGAATGGAGTTAAAGTGACGCAAGAAAAAATTGGGATGCATTGTTTTGTATCGGGAAAAGTACAGGGTGTCTGGTTTCGGGTGTCAACGCAAGATCAGGCGAATGATTTGGGATTAACAGGCTGGGTGCGTAATGTGCCGGACGGTCGGGTTGAAGTATTGGCGTGTGGTGAGCGTGACAAGATTGAAAAACTGCATGCCTGGTTGCAAGAAGGGCCGGAGCTTGCGGAAGTGACTGATGTGACGTATGAGGAAGTTGCTTGGCAGGAGCATGGTAGGTTTGCGGTGAAGTGAGGTGGTTTTTTGCGAGACGGGCGGACACATAGGTCCGCCCCTACGGGTGTTATATCTCAATCATTTCAAAATCATCTTTAGACGCACCACATTCCGGGCATTGCCACGTTAGCGGCACATCTTCCCAGCGTGTACCAGGCGCAATACCATCTTCAGGCCAGCCTTTTTCTTCTTCATAAATATAGCCGCACAGCAGGCACATATAACGTTTGTATGACATTTTAATTATCCCCTCGAACAACCTAAAAATAATCGAGGCGTGATTTTACCTGAAAAACGCAACTCTTGAAATGGTCACGCTATCTCGAGTACATTGAGCGGCTAGATTTTTGGAGACATTGCATGAACCAGTCGAAAAACAATGAGTTATATACGTTGGCACAACGTTTTATCCCAGGCGGCGTGAATTCGCCAGTCAGAGCGTTTAATGGTGTCGGGGGTGAGCCTGTATTTATAAAACGAGGTTTAGGCGCTTATATTTTCGATGAAAACGACCAAGAGTATGTCGATTATGTCGGTTCATGGGGTCCCATGATTGCAGGTCATGCACATCCTAAAATTATTTCGGCGGTGACTGAGTGCGTGCAAAATGGCTTGAGTTTTGGTGCACCGACGGCACTCGAAATTAAATTGGCAGAGAGAATTTGCCAATTGCTGCCATCCATTGAATTAATTCGAATGGTGAATTCAGGGACTGAAGCAACGATGTCCGCGATTCGTTTGGCGCGCGGTTTTACCAAGCGAGATAAAATTATTAAATTTGTCGGTTGTTACCACGGTCATGCGGATTCCTTGCTCGTGCAAGCGGGGTCTGGTGCATTAACATTAGGTGTGCCAAGTTCTGCGGGTGTGCCGGAAAGTATTGCAAAACATACGTTAATTGCAGAGTTTAACCGTCTCGATACCGTGCAACAAATATTTGAAAAATATCGCGATGAAATCGCAGCAGTGATTGTCGAACCGGTGCCTGGCAATATGAACTGTGTGCCACCAACTAAAGAATTTTTACCAGGACTGCGTGCGCTGTGCGATCAATACCAAAGCGTATTAATTTTTGATGAAGTCATGACTGGATTTCGAGTTGCTCTGGGCGGCGCGCAAACGTATTACAACATTAAACCGGATTTAACTACGTTAGGCAAAGTCATTGGCGGTGGCATGCCAGTCGGTGCATTTGGCGGTCGCGCAGACATTATGCGTTGCATCGCGCCATTGGGCCCTGTTTATCAAGCGGGGACGTTGTCGGGTAATCCAGTTGCAATGGTCGCAGGTCTTGCAGGTTTGGACATAATTTCAGAACCGAATTTTTTTGAAAAATTAACTGAAAACACGCAAAAATTGCTGCAAGGTTTAGAAGAGCGCGCGCATGCTGCAAAAATACCTTTTTGCACAACAGCAGTTGGCGGCATGTTTGGACTTTTCTTTACGGATGCGAAAGAAATTAAAACATTTGATGATGTGAAAAAATGTGATGTTGAACGTTTCAAAAAATTCTTTCACGGCATGTTGCAAGAAGGTGTTTATCTGGCTCCATCCGCATTTGAAGCAGGCTTTGTTTCTTCGCAGCATGGCGAAAAAGAAATTTCTAAAACCTGGCAGGCAGCGGAGAAGGTATTCGCCGCTCTGAAAAGTACATAATAAACAATAAGTTACAAAAGGGATATTTTATAATCAAAAAAAGCTTTATACTTTCGTAAAGTTTTTTTGAAATAGCAAAAAATGGGTCATGCAGAAACTTATTTAAACTATGTTTTTAGTAAGAGGAGATTGCATGCTAGCCACCCAAGCACGTGGTTTGCTTGACGAAATAAAACCTTTAGCACAACCCGTATTTGATGAAATTATTGCTGAAAAAGCGGAACAAAAGACGGTTGCTGGAAATTTTAGCGAAGTCTCATTTCATCACATGAAAGGCGCGCGTCGTTTTCGTTTTGGCCGGGAAAAAAAACACGTTGATTCTTTGTCAGTTGCTTATCTAAAACCAAAACCAACCACCACCCCAGAAGATCTTAAAGAAGCAATCCAAGCAGAAAAATTATTACAGAGAGAGGGGGTGCCGCAGGATTTCAACCAATTCGATTTTTATTTCAATGAACAAGGCGAGCGACTTGCTATCAGATCCGATAGAGGTGATCTTTTACAATTTGTCACTGCGAACAAAGGCCTGTTAACAGTCGAAGAAGTGAAAGAAATTACGGCGCAAGTTATCTTGGCGGTTTACGATCTGCATAGTCGCGATATTGTGCATCGCGATATTAAACCAGAAAATTTTCTGATTTTTTTTCGTAATGGAAAATATCACGTCAAATTACATGATCATGAAGGCGCGCTTAAAGTCGATAGTGTAACCGGTGCGCCAGTCGAAAAGCTAAAAACTGTTTTTATGACCAGAGATTATTCCTCTGATGAGCTTAAAAACATTTGTGAAAGAATGACGCCGAGAGATTCGAAAGAAGAAAAAAAATTAGAAGAATCACCTGAATCAAAAGAAGCCTGGAAAGATCACGATACTCTAAATTTTAAAGCAAATGATTGTTTTGCGCTGGGTGAAACCATTAAAGTCATTTACCATTTGTTTCCAGCGTCAGCATCAAAAAATGCATTCAACCGACTGCATTCAGTATTAACACGTAAAGCGGCAGAACGATGGACTGTCAATCAAGTAATGGGTTTTGCTTTTTTTGGTAGCGAATCCGAAAGAGTAGCACTTTTTGATAAACTGCGAGTGCGAGCAAAGGATAATGTTCTCAAGCTGGATGGCTATTCGCACCGACCAGTTGCCGTGGGAGATCCTTTTTATCTTTTAGATCACAGCATTAAACCACTTCATCGCGCGGCGCAACAAGCGCTACAACTTGCAGAAGAAATTACAAATTGTGATAAACAAATTGCGGAACGATGTGAGAAGGGTCGTTTTTCTGAAATTACAGCGCGTTTTAGTGCATTAAATGCAACGACAGCACGCTTAAATAAAACGGTCGCAATAGGTAAAGCACGTGACTATGCGGATAATTTGGCAGCGTTGAAACAAACAGCACAAGCACAAACGAAAAATGTTGTTGTTAAATTATTAAAAGATAAACATGCCATGGCTTCTTTGTTAACGAAGGCGGTTGCAGAGGCTTATGCAGATTATGTAAAAGTGAATCAATTAGAAAATGATCAGGGCGAGGAAATGCGACATTGCTTTGATTTTTTTAGACGACACGGCAAACAAGGTCGTGAGCAAGCCAGAGCGCTCAAAGAAAAGGTTGATCGCGCTTTTCAATCCGATAATTCACACCCTAAGGAAATTTTTGATTTGATTCATGATCACTATTTTCATTCTGGTGGAAATACCAATAAGCATTCCTTCAAAACAATTTTAGCGGAAAAATTTTATCAATTAAGCGATTTTAGTATTGAAGGATGGAAAAATTTTTTTGATGCAGAAGATAAAATCGCATTAAAAGCTTAAGGTTTTGTTAAGATCTCTCTGTTAATATTTTTTTAACAAGGAGATAATTTTATGCCATGGAAAGACAGTATTAAAAAAAAATATTCTGCAATCAAAACTGGCATAAAGGATAATTATCTTTCTCCCGCCGCACAAACGATATCTTACTTTGTTGTCGATACCGTTATGCAACTCTATGAGGCAGTCGATTTTTTATATCATTCTCCAGTAGTCAGAAAAAAAGTAAAAGATGTAGTAAGTCAAGGCTGGGAAGGATTGCTTAGTACGTTGCGTTGGGATTTATTATATGAAGCAATAACAAAATCGGGAGGATTGCGTAAATTTGTTGGAGGTTCAGTATTTACTAATATTGTTTTATATGCGGGACCCGTCATAGTTTACGAAGGATATGTGAAGCCTGGCATGCGTGGTTTATTTCCTGGGATAGAAGAAGGTAACAAAGAAAATGCCTATGATTATCCTATGATCGTTTTCTTCGGTACTTTATTTGCAGGATCTCTCGTAAAAAATTTATGTTATTCAGCAGGCATTACGTATCACGCATCTGCGATCGCACCAAAAGAAAATTTTCCAGCGTGTCCGCATGGCGCCGTAGAGCATTTGAAAGCGGATGCGCGAAGCTTGGTATATTATCCCCGGAATTTATTGACGGCTCGCTTTGCTTATTCATTGGCATCCCCCACTTTTTATATGGTAGCAGCACTTGCTTATGGCGAATGTATTGGCGAAGCGAAAGCAAGTCTGGTTGGTACGTGCACGGAAGATCGCGCGAAACAATTCTGCAGAAATAATGCTTATAATTTCATGGTTGGCGTTTCATTCATGCTGATGACTGAATTGCTAAATATGGCTTTAACAAAAGCTGCCTGGTGGAAAACAGATAGTACGACTGGAGATTTTTTTATTCATGATGCGGCGATGAGTTGTATCTTGCCGATCTATATCATGCTTGCAATTTTGCGAGAAAAACCATTGCCAGGAACAGAAGATGGGATTGATTTTTTTGAATTTAATCGCAAGGAAATAAGCGAACGTTTAGCGCGCGCTTGTAACTATGCCATGCCTGCTTTGATGGATCAAAAAATCCGTGATGAATTGAAAGGGTATGCAGTTAAAATTGCGCAGTTTCCACCGGTAAAATTTGTTGCGAGAGTTTTGGTCGGTTATGTTGGACTGGGATTATTTCCCTATGCAACACTTTATAAAAATCGCAAAATTATTTTCTCAGGAAAAATATTAGCACCAGAAATGTTGTTACAAATTCCAGAGTTTCATGCGTTAGTAGAAATGCACTCAGCTAGTATCAAAAAAGGCGTGGGTTGGCTTAAGTTTCTGCAATATGCGCGCCCAGCTTCCTGGTTAGGCGCTTTTGTTCCAAGTCTTTTGGTTTCGCCGCATATTACGGGCACAATAAATGCATTGGCAGGTCTTGATGAGCAATTCGTAAAGACGATTGAAACACTGCCAAAAATAGCTGAAAACATTACCTGGGAAAAGAAAGAAGGCGAAGTGTTGGATAGTTACGTTAGTGTTCCAGAGAAAGCAAAAATTGATTGGGATAAAAACTCAGTTAAATTGAAACGCTCACAGAGTGTTGGTGCGATATTGAAAGCTCGTGCAAAGCCAAAGCTTGCGCCAACACCAATACCAACAATTGCGCCAATGCCAGCGCCAACTAAGTGTAAGTCTGATGATTGGGAATTGGTTGATAAATCTGTTGATAAATTTGTTATGCCGAGTAAACCTAAAAAAACACTTCCTCGTTGCAAAAGCTCGCCCACGATACATCAATTTTTTTATAAGCCGGAGGTGGATGCTTTTGAAATAGTAGAAAAGCCGCCAGAAATAAAACCAGCACGCCCTATGCTGGTTTCACGACTGCGAGCAGCACGACACTAATTAAAAATAACACGGGAATTTCATTTAACCATCGATAAAAGACATGGCCATGCGTATTGCGGTCATGTTTAAAATCATGCAGCAGTTTGCCAAGATAAATATGATAAATCACGAGTAAAAACACGAGACCTAATTTGATGTGTAACCAGGTCATTTGCAAATAGCCTGCAGGATTATAACTTATTAACCATAAACCAAAGATCACGGTCAACAGAGCGCCTGGTGTTGTGATGGCGTAATAGAGCTTTTTTTCCATGATTTTGAAGCGTTCTCGACTGATAATGTCTTTGGAATCCGCATGATAGACGAAAAGCCGCGGCAAGTAGAATAAACCGCTGAACCAGGTTACCATGAAAATTATGTGAAACGCTTTGACCCAGAGCATGGGGTGTTCCTTTTTGTTAATTTTGTCCTGACATAGTAGTGCTCCATTATGTATAATAACCAGCTAAAAATACAGGGGTGGTTACATGAGTGATCCATTAAGTTTTACCGAAAATGCAGCAGCCAAAGTGTGGGAATTGATTCAGGAAGAAGGTAATTTCAATTTGAAATTACGCGTGTATGTCACAGGTGGCGGTTGTTCGGGTTTTCAGTATGGCTTTAGTTTCGATGAAGCTGTGAATGAAGATGACACGGTCGTGACGAGAATCGTTTCGTCAGATGATGATGAATCGGGTGAAGAAGGTACGGGCGGTCATGCGGTGCAATTGTTAGTAGACCCCATGAGTTTTCAGTATCTGGTTGGCGCGGAAATTGATTACAAAGAAGATATCGAAGGCGCACAATTTATTATTCGTAATCCGAATGCGAAAACAACCTGTGGCTGTGGATCATCTTTTTCAGCATAATAAAGTAATGTATGGATGACAGGGAGACGCTATGGATTGGCTGACCGATATGCATCAGATTTTAGTTGTAATTCAACGTGTCACTTCTTTTTTAGGTATTCTCGTGATTTTATCGGGAATACTCATCGCTTTATTTCAATATATTTATTACATCGTAACCGATCAGATTAATGCAAACATCAACGTGATTCGTTTGAACTTAGGTCGCGTGCTAATTTTGGGACTGGAATTTATTGTTGCTGCCGATCTCATTGGCACAACAACCACACCGGATTATTATTCAGTGGGAATTGTGGCAAGCATTGTGCTGATCCGAACTTTCTTAAGTTACACACTTAACAAAGAATTAATGACATTGAGTAAAGGGATGTAATCTATGAAAATATTTATGTTTGCTGCTTCACTGCAAGCAAATTCAGTTAATAAAAAATTAATAAATTTAACCGCTAAATTGCTAAAAGAAGCAGGACATACAGTTGATCTCGCGGATTTTAGTGAATTTGATTTGCCGTTGTATAATGCGGACATACAAAATCATCAGGGATTTCCAGCCACAGTCACGCAATTTATCGAGCGTATGCATGGTGCAGATGCACTTGTTATTTCAACGCCAGAATATAATTTTTCGATGCCAGGTACATTAAAAAATCTGATCGATTGGGTATCGCGTGTCACACCGATGCCGTGGGCCAATCAGCGTATTTTATTATTATCCGCATCACCGTCGTTAGTGGGTGGTAATCGTAGTTTGTGGGCAACCCGCGTGCCATTAGAAACCTGTAGTTCGGTTGTTTATCCCGATATGTTTTCACTTGCGTCAGCGCATGAAGCGTTTAATGAGGAAGGACATTTAAAAAGTGATGCGTTAGAAAAGCGCTTGGGAAGTTTGTTAAATAATTTTGTTGAGTTTGTGAAGAAATTATTAAAATAAAAGTTTGCTGATAGATTTCCTGGGTTCTTTCAATTTTAATTGTAAAATCGGATTGAATTTAGTGATAATTTTCATTAATAAACAATTCTCTGCTTGTGAATTAATGAAGTTATTTAACTCGGTTGGGATTTGAATAGGTTTGTTGTTTAAATAATAAAGAAGCCTCTGAGCAATAGTGTGTTGATCTTTTTTATGTTTGTGATAAAAAAGTTGAAAAGAATGATCTTTTATCGGGAGACCATTAAACTGTTTTAATAAAATAACTAAATTACGCGAATGAATATCATTTTTTCCAATTCGACCCAGTGCTGTCACTATTTCTAATTTTGTGAAAATATTATTTTGCCTTTCAATGCCAAAAAATTGTTTGTTCAAAGCCATTTCGGTGTCTGTATTATCCATTGCACGATAAGTTAAGTGTTCACGCTGCGTTAATATGTAAAGAACTAATTCATGTTTATTCTGTTTTTGTAAGACTTCTATTAGTTGAAAAAGTTGCTGATTAGAATGGTTATCAAAGATTTCTTTGTTTTGCAGTAGCCCGCTGACAAGATCAAAATAACCTTTGCTCGCTACTATTAATAAAGGAAATTCGCCGTGTTGGTTGGCGGTGGCTACTTTAGGGTTGTCCTGAAATAACGTTGAAATTAATTCTCTATCCGGTTTTTCTTCTTGCAGGCATAAATGTAAAAAAGTATTCCCTTTCGAATCGACATAATCTTTGCTTATGGTAGGGTTGATGCGAAGCAGTTCTTTGGCGAGAGCAGGGCGTTTGTCAAAATAAATGGCCACTTGTTTCTGCTTGCTCGTGGTTGATAATTTTGAAAATAGGATTTTAATCGTTTCTAATTGATTATATTTTTCTAACACGTCAATTAGCTTAATAAGTTGTTCGTCAGTATGTTTCGCAAAAATGTGTGTTTCCTGGCATAATTTGCTTATAAAATCAAAATTTCCTTGTTCCGCTAAAACCAGCATAGTATTTAAAGTAAATTCAATATCACTATTGGCTTCTAGAGTTAATCTTATTAAATTTAATGGTAAAACTCTAGGGTGCATTTGTTTTATCAAAACAAGGATTAATTCAAATTGATAATTTTCACGAAGAACATGGAAAATTTTGTGAAGTTGCTTATTTGTATGTCGCTCGACAATTCTTTTGTCTTGGAATAGTTGTTTTATCAGTAAAAAATAACCTTTTTCAGCCGCGATTAATAAAGGGAATTCGTGAGAAGTATTTTCAAAGGTTAATCTCGGATTATCCTCTACCAGCATGAAGAATAATTCTGTATCTAGAGTATTTTCCTTCAGGCATAGGTGTAAAGAATTATTGCTTTCATAATTGATCCAGTTTCTAGATGTTTCTGGATATTCAGAGAGTAGTTTTTTGGCTAGTTTGGGTTGCTTCTTTTCGATTAAATCAATTAATGCCTCACCCAGTTCGCCTGTGGAATAATTCCCTAACATTTTATTTTCTAATAAATAATCTACGAACGTAAAACAATTTTTTTCGATGATGAGGCTAAGCAAAGTCTTTTTAGATTTTCTCGTGCTTGATAATGCGGTGTTTGCAGGAAATAGAAGTTTAAATTTTTCTAAAGACAAGTTGTTATTATTTAGCAAGTCAAATGCAATAGTTAATCTCAAAGCAGGTTTGTATTTTAATATTGAAGTGATATCAGGCTTGTATTTTGATGAAATATTTTCACCGCTCAATCCGAGTTCTGCTATACAGGATAAAATGGCTTCTTCTTTTTTTTCTTTAGTTATGCCGTTGGTATTTATTAGTGCGTCTAGCAATGCATGTGTAAATGGCTGATCAATTTTATTAAAAGAAAAGTTATTTTTTCTTTTCGTTAATTTTCTTGCAATAAAATTTAAAATTTCAAATTTCTTTTTTGGAAGATGCGCGCTTATAAAAGAGCCGATTATGATGTACGGATGTGTTTTTGAATCATGAGAAATTTGCTCGATTTTTTTTGTCTTCACTATGTCGGTTAAAATATCCGGAAGGGCTGCTGGTGTTATATTTTCAATATTTACAGGCAAAGTATATTTATTGGTTGAAGCTTTGATGCCGACACTCTGCTTCAGTAAAAGTATTTTTAATAACAAATGAGGGAATTCTAATGTATTAGCTGAAGGAATTTTATCATAAAAATTTTCGTCAACTCCCAATATCTTTTTCATAAAAAAATTAGCAATTATTTTTTTATGCCCATCACTTAAAATAGACCATGTGTTTTTGTTATCTTTATCAGAATCCATGAATCGTTCCAGCATGAATTCCAATGAAAAATTATCTTTCACAATAAAATCTAATAGCGGTGCGATATTTTCAGGTGCATAAGTGGCGAGATACTTGAGTGGTGGATTGCCATCCGAGCCTTTATCCAGTAGGGCTTCAATGATATTTGCATGCATGTCAGCATAATGACAGCTATTTTTGCCTAAGTTTAACAACTTCGGCAAAAGTCTATGATCATTTCCCATGATGGATTTTAGGCTGTTGCCAGAACAAATAAAATGCTTCGTAAACGAATTTTTACAGCCAGCTAAAATAGCATCTCTTAATAAAAATGATTTTTCCGCCATTTCAAGATATGAAAATAATTCATTAGTTGATTCAGCCGCTAATTGAAATAGGCCATTTCCAGCGCATAATGAAGGAAGATCGGTTTGAGTTAGTTTTTCATAAGCAGGAAAATCATATTTTTTGTTGGGATCTTCCGAGGCAAATTCGAAACAGAGTGCAGTGCCAAGAATGCGAATGACTTCTCCAATACATTCTTCTTTTGTGCCGATGAACTGAATAGGTTTGTCTGGATCGTTTTTATCTTCGGTGTGATCATAGTTGGGGTCATAGACTATCCAGTTGGATCCATCATATCCCATGCGAATAGCGTGATCACCGTTATAGACTTGAATAATTGAGTCTTTACATTGCTTTTCATCTAAAATGTCTATCAATTGTTTTTTTGAAAAATTACCAGCGATCCACTTTCTTTTTTGTATTGTGCGAATAACACCATGATCCAGATATTCAAAATAACTGTTTCTCTTCGTTGGATCTTTTTCTGAAATAAACCCGCTCGGACTGAGAATATTGCTTTGATTCATTCCTTTTGGCTTATAGGGAGGTGTTGGATTTTTCGGACACTGGTTAGGTGCGACATAATACATTGCCCGTTCAAATAATTCTTCAAGCGTAACTTTTTTTCCAGCAACGGTTTCTGCATCGGGAAGAATAATTTCGTTAGCTAAAGAATCTGATTTTCCATCCCAGGACGCAACCTTTTTTAATAAAGTTTCCCACCATTTCACTTTTCCCATTTTCGCCATGGCAGCATGAGCGAGGGAAAAACCAAAACAATGACCACTGCTAAATATTTTAATGAGAAGTTCATGATATTTTGTTAATTCATCTTGCTGCAGTTGTATTTTTTCACGAGCGGCGTCATCAGCCGCTGATTTTTTTTGCTCTTCAAATTCATCATAATGAAGCTTATATTTTAATTTTGCGAAATCTTTAAATTTATCTAATATAACACTTTGCGTCACTTAGGAACCCTTTCTAATAATCATAAATATGTTCAATCATAATTTTCTTGTCCTGTAAGTATCGCAAAAAATTCATTAACGATGTAACGGGTACTCTTGCGACTAATCGTTGTAACTCCGGCTGAGTCAAGATAGGCATCGTAAAAAGCAACGGCGCATTGTTAAAATTATAATTCCATTTTTTAGGCGCGACTGCGGTGACTAGAATAGCTTGATTTCCTGCAATATCAACAAATTCTACTGGAGTTTTAATAATTTTTATTAGCGTGTCAGTGAATGGTTGCTCGCGTGGGAAAATAGCAATATATTCATCTCGCGCGGTATTTTTTACTTTACGAACATCAGGCGCATCTTTAAAAAATGCAGTCGGTGTATTTTTAATCCGCGCATAAGTATCGCCACTTTCAACACCATAAGCAGCATGCGAGCCTAATTGAATTATCCAGGCATAAAATGCTTTGAAGGCATATTCGGCGCTCAAAATAATTTTTCGTTCCCATTTTCGAATGATGTTTGGTCCCGTCAAACTAGTTTCTTGCCACAAGCCATACAAACTATTTTTGAAAGAAAATTCAAACCACGGTCGCACAGGAATAAAATCCGCATATTCGCGCGCAACTTTTTGCGCATATTTTTCTTCTTCTACCGGCTCACCTAACCACTCAGTCATTCTGCCAATCGTATTTTCATAAATTCCTTTGATGGTATATTCAATGGAAAAACTCGTGCCAATCACAAGCAACATCATGTGATCGCCCGCGTTGAATGGATAAGATTTCGCAAGTTGATAACTCGCGCAATAACCACTCCAGTATTGTTCGATAGAAGAAAAGTATGGAAAACCACTTGGGCGATGGTCTTTAAGATAATTGGCATATTCCACGGAGCTATAAACGATATACCACTCTGGAAAAGTGAGATAGGTGCTTTCCATCGGACGATGATAGCCTGGAATTTCAGGCATATTTTTTTCAATTTTCTCAGGCGTTGTTTGGATGGCATTCGGCGTAGGGCATTGAATAATCCCAAGAATCGCAGGAATTGCCGCGATACAAAGTAGTATTGCAATCAATGCTAAAATCAATTTTAAGCTACGTTTGCAGGTGGAATAAATATGCATGTTTGTTTACTCAGGTCAGTTTTGTTAATAGTATATTAATCAATTAAAGTAAAAAGGAATAGGCATGTTCGTCAACGACGTAACTGAATTAAATCCAATTAGAGTGAATGACTTAATCAAACCTATGACGATTGCTGACGTTTGTCAGGCGGTCAAAAATCATCGTGTCATTTCAATCGGTGGTGGACGTTTTAGTATGGGTGGTCAGATTGCCACAGAAGAGAGTGTGCATATCGACATGCGTGGCATGAATCAAATTCTTGCCTTTAATCCCGCGGAAAAAACAATTCGGGTGCAAGCCGGCGTGCGTTGGCGACAAATTCAAGAATATATTGATGCGCATGGTTTGGCTGTGAAAATTATGCAAACGTATGCAAATTTTACGGTAGGCGGTTCGTTAAGTGTGAATGCGCATGGACGTTATGTGGGACAAGGTCCGTTGATTTTGTCAGTGCAATCGATTGTTATCGTGTTAGCGAATGGCGAAGCAGTGAATGCAAGTCCAACTGAAAACAGTGAATTGTTTTTTGGTGCAATTGGTGGTTATGGTGGACTGGGCATTATTGTTGAAGCAACGTTGCATCTGGTACCCAATGTAAAAGTTGAGCGGCAGCAAATTAAATTAAATATTAATGATTATCGCCAATATTTTTTCGAACATGTTCGCGAAAATCAAAAAGCGATTTTTCATAACGCCGATCTTTATCCACCACACTATAAAAAAGCGCGCGCAATTACCTGGGTTGAAACAGATAAACCATTAACGACACCTGAGAGTGTTGTTAAACCAAAATCTTCTTATGCGTTAGAACGTTATTTTGTTTGGGCTATCACGAGTACGCCGTTAGGCAAATGGCGTAGAGAATATATTATCGATCCGTTGCTTTTAATGCGCGATCGCGTTGTTTATAGAAATTTGGAAGCAAGCGGTTATGATGTGGCTGAGCTTGAGCCGAGATCTCGTAAAAAATACACTTACGTGTTGCAAGAATATTTTATTCCAGTTATGCAATTTGATATTTTTGCCAAGAAAATCACGGAAATCATGCAGCGTTATAATGTGAACGCATTAAATATTTCTGTGCGTCATGCACGAGTTGATTTAGGTTCTGTGCTGGCTTGGGCGAGAGAAGAAGTTTTTGCGTTTGTGCTTTATTACAAACAAGGTGTGGGTGAGCTTGCTAAAAACAAAGTTGCGATTTGGACGCGTGAATTGATTGATGCGGCGATTTCAGTAGGTGGTTCTTATTATTTACCTTATCAATTACATGCGACTGCGGAGCAGTTTCATAAAGCTTATCCACGTGCGCGTGATTTTTTTGCGTTAAAACAGAAATTGGATCCAGAAAATAAATTTCGTAATAAGTTGTGGGATAAATATTATTTAGATAATTCTAAGAAGGAAAATGTAATGTCGAACTCCGAATTTAAAAAAATTTACTCAGACACAGTTTGGCGCGATAAGTTTTATCTTTTCTTGCAAAATATTTATAACATTTTTCCAGAAGATAAATTTCATGCGTTAATTGAAGAAACGACAGCGCAACATGCAACAGATCAGGAGATATATCAAGCATTACAAAAAAAATTACCGGGTATTAAGCCTTTTTTAGCTGATTTACGTTATGCGGTTCCTGCATTGTTAAAACAGAAAAAAGAAATTGCGCGTCAAACGTTGGAATTGTTGGGAGATAAAAAAAGGATTGACGGTTACATGGAAATTGGTTCGACTGGACGCTATATTAGTGAGCTTAAAAAACATTGTCAGGTGAAAGAGCCTATTTATTTAGTGAATGAAGAAACGCCTACTTATTCGCCTGTCGATATTGTTGAGCGTGGGCAATTGACTAAGCTCGGCACTTACATTCCATTGCATAATTATATTGAAATCAAACCTTCTGATGTCAAAGATGCGAGTCTGGATTTGGTCACGTGTTACATTGGTCTTCATCATATTCCGCGCGAACGTTTCGATAATTTTGTGCATTCGATTTATCGTGTATTAAAGCCCGGTGGAATTTTTATTGTGCGCGATCATGATGTCACTAACGAAGATATGCGTACATTTGTCAGTTTAGTGCATACCGTGTTTAATGCGGGGTTGAATGTATCGTGGGAAAATAATGGGAAAGAATTGCGACATTTTATTTCTGTTGATGAATTGACTGCGTATCTGAAAACGCAAGGCTTTCGATTTTCAGGAAAAGGAATTTTGCAGGATCATGATCCGTCGTTAAATACGTTGTTGAAGTTTATTAAGGTTTAAAGAACGTGTCATCCTGAACGAAGTGAAGGATCTCCATGTTATAACTCGGAGATCCTTCACTTTCGTTCAGGATGACAACCACAAAAATTTGTGATGACACTCCCTAGAAACCTTATGCTCAATTTGATAGAGTTATCAGATATTCAATTCCCATTCACGACCTCCGCAGAACGTTTTTCACTAAAGCAGAAAGCCTCGATATTTCGGCGTATGCACTTAGCGATTGCTCAATCATAAAATGAATAATAATGCGACAACACGATAAGGACGCCTATACAGCAGATTATCGATTATCTTTTGAAATGTATGGAAATAAGAGAAAGTGCAGTGTTTTGTTTAAGGCAAAGTACTATACAAATGTAAAGCTTAAATAAATGTAGAGGGTGTAACGATGAGCAAAGATGTGCAAGATAAAAATCATATTATAGTTTTCAATGATCGAAAAATCCGCAGAACTTTTATAGAGGATGCTTGGTGGTTTTCGGTTATTGATGTTGTCCAAGCATTAACTGATACCACAAATGCGAGAGATTACTGGTATAAAATGAAAGCAAGAGTAAAAGTTGAAGAAGAGAGTGAACTGTCGACATTTTGTCGACAGTTGAAACTAGAGGCTTCAGACAGGAAGATGAGGGAGACAGATTGCGCAAATACAGAGGGCTTGTTTCGTATTATTCAGTCCATTCCTTCTCCTAAAGCAGAGCCATTCAAACGTTGGCTAGCCAAAGTAGGTTATGAACGCGTACAAGAAATTGAAGACCCAGAATTGGCATCTAAGCGTGCGCGAGAGATTTACAAAGCGAAAGGTTATTCAGACTCTTGGATCGAAAAAAGAATGCGCGGTATTCAGGTAAGGGAAGAACTTACAGAGGAATGGAAAAATCGTAATGTGGGTGGTAGCCAAGAATATGCGATCTTAACAGCAGAAATTTCGAAAGCGACATTTGGGCTAACGCCATCTGAATATAAAGCTCTGAAAGGATTGGATCATGAAAATCTACGCGATCATATGACCGATTTAGAATTAATTTTCTCTATGTTAGGTGAGGCATCCACTACGGAAATTGCGCGCAATAAAGATGCGCAAGGATTTACGCAAAATAAATCTGCCGCGCAAGAAGGAGGTGAAGTTGCAGGTGCTGCTCGTGAAGATTTAGAAAAGAGGTCATCCAAGAAAGTGACTACTTCACAAAATTATTTAGATCAAGCTGAGAAACAAATTGAAGATGTGTGATGGGTTGAATTTGTTTGTGGGAAATCATTCGATGGTGGCCAGACCTGGAATCGAACCAGGGACACGAGGATTTTCAGTCCTCTGCTC
>CAZAXX010000042.1:0-21157 GCA_964489265.1 uncultured Coxiellaceae bacterium | reverse complement strand
TCCCCCATTTTTTCTTCCTGCCCTGGTTTTTTTTCGTTCCCACCCCCCCAAAACAACCGGGGGTTTTCAGCAAAAAAAAAAAGCGGCTGGCATGACAGATTTCTACGAGAAAGTTGATGCTTGTGGTTTGTCGAAGAAAAAACGGGCGCGGGCACGCACACGGGCTCGGGCACGAAAAATCAGTGCCGCGCATGGGATGACGGTGCAGCAGTGGCCCTACACCCCCAAATCTTTCGCAAAAACCAACGCATCTTCTTTTTTACCTGTTGCAGCCGGATAATAATTTTTACGCTCGCTAATTTGGATAAAACCCATTTTGTCATAGAGCGCAATTGCGTGACGATTTGAACGACGTACTTCTAGATAAATAATTCCCATGCCTTTTTTTTTGGCTTCAGCCAAAGCATAAGCCAGTAATTTTCGGCCATAACCTTGATGTTGATATTCTGGAGTAACGCATAAATTCAAGATATGACTTTCGCCAGTCAAAACAGATGACATCATGATAAAACCAATCAATTGATTATTTTCATCCACTCCCCAGCAATCATAACCGACCGTCAAGCAACGCATAAAAACTTCTTCTGACCAAGGTGCTTCCTGGGTCAATTGCTCGATCTGAAGTAAGCGAGGCATGTCTGCTTCGGTTATTTTTCTCAAAGGTTACCTCCTTGTAAGAACTTCCTATGAATCTATCTCCCATATCTACGCGGAGAAGGGTTGGGTGATTCAACTACTTTGAATAGGTTTGGAAACAACTCAGGAAGTAGCGTAGCGCCCCTTGGGGTTATAGGACTATTAAAAGGATCAGTATTAAAAGGATCAGTGGCTAATGCACATACCAATGATTTATCTGCATAAAGTTGAAATTCTCTGGCAACACGGCTATAGCCCGCTGATTCTAAATTTCCAAATTCAATTAACTCCAAGCCCTTTAATTCGCGTAATATCGTGTTTGCGGTCTTTACTTGTTTCTCTTCAGGCTGAGAAAGTAAATGTCTCTGAATGTCCGGAATATATTTTTTAGCCTGAGACTCTACCTTGAGTTCTATTGCGAGTTGAAGACGTCGAAATTCAACATCCGACATCAAATCTTGACACTTTTGTTCTTTTCCTTCTCCACCCCAACTTGCAACTCTTCTTAAGGAGTCAAATCTTTCTAGAACCGGACCATTTAAGCTTACACACCTATTAATAGGTCTTCTTGAAAAAAAGGCAGCATGGCTATTTGTGGGGCTAAAGAGCGGGCTAGGCAAAGGGCTTGGCAGAGGACTCGGCAAAGGATTTGGGTTAGTAGGCTCGTCGCTTCCCGCATTAAAACTACCCGATTGTAATCTTAGGGTTGGAGTTTGGGATGGGGATTGAGGTACGCCTCTAAGCATGGCTTTATTCCTTAATTTATTATTAACAACCAATTTCAAAAATTATTAGAACCTGTTGAAAGACCCTATATTAGCTTAATTATTCTGCTGTTGTCCTTGTTAAACTCAAGCCAACTGTACTGACAGACGGAGCTTGGGCTGCTGCTTTGGACGAGTCTTTTCCATTCTTTGCTACGGAATTACCAAATAAAGCACTACGATTATTTACCGTTGGTACTTTATAGTTTTGGACTTCAGCGATTAATGCGTCAATTAAAATTAATGAAGCACATTTATCTTTGTCTTGCACTTCTGACTTTTTAGCTTCAACTACGGGGGCTACAACCTCAACTGGTGTTTCCGGTTCAACAGCTTTAACTGTAACTGGAGCAGGAGTAACAACAACCTCAGCTGGAATCTTTTGCTCAACCGCTTTAACCACGACGGGAACAACCTCCGCTTTCACTTCGACAATTTTTGGCGGCATTACAATTAGATTTGGTTTGGTAACTTTCATTACGTTAGACGCCGCTTTTTCTTCGGATTCTTTCATGACTACCTGCGAAACAGCTTGCTCTGAAACAGGAAACCCACTTACAACCTGCTGTGCTCTAAGAAATAATCTGTCTCTTATTTTTTTCGGAAATTCATTAAAATACGTAGCAACTTCTTTATGATAACTCTGACCTTCTACACACATTGCAGCATATCTTAAAAATTTCGCTGCAAATTCCATCGGAATATTGTGAGTTGGATGGTTAAGGGCAGCATTCGTCAGGAAATAGGAAAATTTGATTACCTCCGTTTCGCTAGCCGATTTTTCTTGCATATATGGCTTAGTTGGTTTTGAAGGTTTTGTCGCTTTTGCTTCATCGCTAGCAACGACGACTTGCTGAGGTGGCGTACCAAATCTTAATACATATCCTTTTTTCTCATTAACACCTCCCATAGAAGAAATAATGTTAACATTAAAATGCGCGCCTATTATTTCATCCCAATCAATTCGATATTCAGCGACAATTATTTTTTTCCCAGCCACTACTTCTGCTTCATATTGTTTACCAATCGCTCTTCCTATGGTTCTGATTTTGTCAGAAAAACCATTTCCCCACCAAATCAACTCGGCATGTTTTTTTACTTTCAATTGAGTTTTAATCCACGTTTCAATTAATAAAGTAGCCATTGTGGGTTCTGTTGTCGTATTCGTCGGAGCTGCAACCGGCTGGCGGACACGAACAGGTTTGTGTTTAGCAGAGCCACTACTCATTGGCTCATTTGGTTTTAATTCATTGTTCACAACCAGTAATTCAACTTCCTTTGACTCGGGTTTTCCACGACCTGATGGCAGCATAGACACCTCGTTTTATATATATTTGTAATAGAAATGCCCGCACTTTATAGTATGGGAAATATAAAAGTCAATTATAGGGAGAAAAAAACCCATTAGAGCACCTTACTAATGGGTCTTATTTAAGGAAGTTAAGCAGCAGATGTCTCTGTTTTCTTTTTCGGTAAAAACAAATCGGTAATGGTGCCTTCAAACACTTCCGCGGCCATCGCGACAGTCTCTGATAGGGTCGGATGTGGATGAATCGTCAAACTGATATCTTCAACATCACAACCCATTTCAATGGCCAAACCAATTTCCGCAACCAATTCGCCAGCATTGGTACCCACCGCCGCACCGCCAAGAACGCGATGGGTTGTTTCATCAATGATGAGTTTCGTTAAACCTTCATCACGACCGATACTCAATGAACGACCACTGGCAGCCCATGGAAATACGCCTTTGCCATATTTGATGCCTTTGGCTTTCGCTTCGTTTTCTGTCATGCCAACCCATGCTACTTCTGGATCGGTATAGGCAACACTTGGAATGCATTTCGGATCAAAATTATGTTTCAGGCCTGCAATCACTTCTGCTGCAATTCGACCTTCTGGAATTGCTTTGTGTGCCAACATCGGGTTACCACACACATCACCGATTGCATAAATATTCGAGACATTCGTGCGAAGTTGTTTATCAACTGCAATGAAACCACGCTCATCAACTTTGACACCCGCTTTGTCAGCAGCAATTTGATCGCCGTTCGGACGTCTGCCGACAGAAGATAAAATGCGGTCAAACCGTTCTGGTTTATCTGGCGCACCTTCGCCTTCAAACGTGACGTAAAGACCATCTTTTTTCGCTTCAACTTTAGTGACTTTGGTTTTTAACAAAATATTTTTATAACGTTTTTGAATACGTTTAAATAACGGCATTACGATATCTTTATCAGCACCCGGAATAATTTGTTCCATCAATTCCACAATCGTAATTTCTGCACCTAATGCGTGATAAACCGTTGCCATTTCCAAACCAATAATTCCGCCGCCAATCACTAACATTTTGCAATTGGTATCTTCTAATTCCAATGCGCCGGTTGAATCCATAATGCGTGGATCATCTGGTAAGAAAGGCAATTTGACTGGGCGAGAACCCACCGCAATAATCGCATCTTTAAATTGAATGGTTTGTTTTCCATTCGGTCCTTCTACTTCTAATTCATTGCTCGAAATAAATTTTCCAACGCCTTGTACAATGTCCACTTTGCGTTGTTTTGCGAGCATTTTGAGACCGCCGGTCAAGCGCGTGACGACTTTGTTTTTCCAGTCGCGTAATTTTTTCGTGTCGATTTTGGGTTTACCAAATTCAATTCCATACGCTGCAACTTCTTGCGCTTCATCTAACACTTTTGCTGCATGCAATAATGCTTTGGATGGAATGCAACCGACGTTTAAACACACACCGCCAATACTTTCATAGCGTTCAACTAACACAACTTTTTTGCCTAAGTCAGACGCACGAAACGCCGCGGTATAACCACCAGGACCACTACCTAACACGACTACTTCAGTTTCGAGTTTACTCATTTTCTTTGGATTCCTTATAACAATAAATTTCGAATATCAGAAAGCATATTGCTTAAATGCACAATGAAGCGCGCACCATCAGCACCATCAATCACACGATGGTCATACGATAATGACAACGGCAACATTAAGCGCGGTACAAATGCGCCTTCTTGGTAAACAGGTTTATGTGATGCTTTAGAAACACCTAAAATGGCCACTTCCGGCATGTTCACAATCGGTGTAAATGCTGTGCCGCCGATACCACCTAAACTTGAAATGGAAAAACTACCGCCTTGCATATCATTCGCGGTCAATTGTTTTTTACGCGCTTTTTCACTGACATCACTTAATTCTTTGGCTAAATCTACCATCCCTTTTTTATCAACATCACGAATCACTGGAACGACCAAGCCATCTGGTGTATCAACAGCAACACCAATGTGAAAATAATTTTTCAAAATTAAATTTTCACCGCTTTGATCGAGGGATGCGTTAAAGTGCGGGAATTTTTTCAAGGCAGCAACGACGGCTTTTAAAATAAAAACTAACGGCGTTAATTTCACACCTTGTTTTTCTAGCGTATTTTTTTGTGCCTGCCGAAATTCTTCGAGCGCCGTAATATCAGCTTCACCAAATTGCGTAATATGCGGAATCAACAACCAATTGCGATGAAGATTTTTTCCGGATAATTTTTTGATGCGTGATAAAGGTTGCGTTTCGATCGGACCAAATTTTGCAAAATCGACATTGGGCGCGAGTGGTAATCCAGAGGTGCCTGTTGTCATGGGAACTTGCGCTAAGCGCGATTTTACGAAGATTTGTACATCTTCTTTTAAAATTCGTTGCTTGGGACCTGAACCTGCGATTTGACCTAAATCCACACCGAATTCACGCGCTAATTTTCGGACGGCAGGACCGGCATGCACATCTGCGTTGTAACCTGCGGTAATCACCGTGCCGACTTTTGGCTCAGCAACAGGTGTCGGCGCAGCGACAACGTCAGCAACCGGCGCTTTTTCCGGTTTTTTTGGTTCAGCAGTTTTGGCAACCTCAGCTGACGCTTGTTCAGTTTCCAACACTAAAATCGTTGAACCTTGCGATACTTTGTCATTCACCTTAATTTTAAGCTCTTTCACCACACCTTCATCTGAACTGGGCACTTCCATCGTGGCTTTGTCAGATTCCAGCGTAATTAAAGGAGAATCAACTTTAATATGATCGCCTACTTTGACCAAGACTTCGATCACAACGACGTCAGTTGCGCCACCAATATCAGGCACCGTAATATTTTTTGTTGCCAATGGACATCCTCCTTTAGACAGTTACTGGATTCGCTTTCTTGGGATCAATCTTATACTTCTTCATCGCTGCCGTCACTTGGCTTGCAGGAATTGCGCCCTCTTTTGCTAAAGTATAGAGCGCAGCAAACGCCACATAATAACGATCCACTTCAAAGAAAGTACGTAATTTCTCGCGCGTATCACTACGACCAAAGCCATCAGTACCGAGAACCGTATAGGAACCGGTAATAAATGGACGAATCAAATCGGCATACGCACGCACATAATCGGTTGCAGCAATAATTGGACCTTCATGTTTTTCCAGACAGTTTTGAACATAACTCGTCTTGGGTTTGCCTTCTGGTTGCAGCATATTATCACGCTCTACTGCCAAACCTTCACGACGTAATTCTGTAAAGCTGGTCACACTCCAAATATCTGCCGTGACAGCAAAATCTTTTTCTAATAATTCAGCCGCTGCGATCACTTCACGTAAAATAGCGCCGCTACCGAGTAATTGAACTTTTAATTTTGCGTTGCCTGCGGGTTTATATAAATACATCCCTTTGATAATGCCTTCTTCCACGCCCTTTGGCATTTCTGGTTGGACATATTTTTCATTCATCGCCATGATGTAGAAAATCACATCTTGTTCTTCTTTATACATGACTTCCAAACCATGCTGCACGATCACTGCCATTTCATAACCAAACGTTGGATCATAAGCACGACAAGTCGGAACCGCTGCTGCTGCCAATAAACTTTGGCCGTCTTGATGCTGCAAGCCTTCGCCTTCCAGTGTGGTTCTACCCGCAGTTGCACCGATTAAAAATCCGCGCGCGCGCATATCACTGGCCGCCCAGATTAAATCGCCCACACGTTGAAAACCAAACATTGAATAATACGTAAAGAATGGAATCATTGGCACTTGATGCGTTGAATAAGATGTCGCTGCTGCAATCCAGGACGCCATGCAGCCCGCTTCGGTAATTCCTTCTTCGAGTAATTGACCGTTTTGCACTTCGCGATAATAAAGCAGCTGCTCTTTATCTTCTGGTGTATACAATTGTCCGACATGCGAATAAATACCAATTTGACGGAATAAGGCTTCCAAACCAAACGTACGCACTTCATCAGAAAAAATCGGCACAATGCGTGAACCAATATTTTCATCTTTCAGCAACACATTAAAAATACGGCCTAATACCATGGTCGTTGACATGGTGCGATCACCCGTGCCTTTTAACACAGGATCAAATGCAGCTAACGCAGGAATTTTTAACGGTTGTTTGGGCGCAAGACGTGCTGGGAGATAACCATTTAATTTTTTTCGTTGCGCATGTAAATATTGCATTTCCGGTGAGTTGTCATCCGGTTTGTAAAAACTGATATTCGCTAATTGGTCGTCTGTTAAAGACAAGTTGAAGCGTTCGCAGAATGTTTTTAATTCTTCGGCATGCATGTCTAATTGGTTGTGCGCAATGTTACGTCCTTCTGCACCCGTCGTGCCTAACCCATAGCCTTTGACACCTAATGCCAATATCGCAGTCGGTTGACCTTTGTGTTGAGTTGCTGCTGCATACGCCGCATAAACTTTAACAGGATCATGTCCACCGCGATGCAGCTGACTTAATTCTTCGTCGGAAAAATCTTTTAGTAGTGCTTTTAAATCGTCATCATCACCACACAAAAATTCGCGCATGTAAGCGCCGCCTTGCACATAAGCATGTTGTAATTCACCATCCACAGAGCGATTTAGGCGTTTTAGCAATAAACCTTTTTTATCTTTCGCAAAAAGTTTATCCCAGTGACTGTCCCACAAAACTTTAATGACATTCCAGCCAGCGCCACGAAATACGCCTTCTAATTCTTGCACGATGTTGCCATTGCCACGCACCAATCCATCCAAGCGTTGCAAATTGCAATTCACCACATACACAATATTATCTAATTCTTCTCTTGCCGCGACCGTCAATGCACCAATGGAATCGACTTCATCCATTTCACCATCACCACAAAATACCCACACTTTTCGATCGTTTGCTTCAATAAATTTGCGATTTTCCAAATATTTTAAAAAACGCGCTTGATAAATTGCCTGCAATGGACCAAGACCGAGAGAAACCGTCGCGAATTGCCAAAAATCCGGCATTAACCAAGGATGCGGATAAGAAGAAAGTCCGTTGCCATCGATTTCCTGACGAAAATTTTTTAAATGTTCTTCGGTTAAGCGACCTTCGATAAACGCACGCGCATAATTGCCTTCTGACGAATGGCCTTGAAAATAAATTAAATCACCTGGCTTACCTTCCGTTGCGCCTTTAAAAAAATGATTCAAACCGACTTCATATAACGTTGCAATGGAAGCATACGACGATAAATGACCGCCCACACCGCCCGCGTCTTTTTTTGCACGCAACACCATCGCAATCGCATTCCAGCGATTGATTGCATCAATTTTTTGTTCGAGGTCACGATCGCCAGGATAAGCAGGTTGATCTTTCGGAGCAATGGTATTGCCGTAAGGTGTACGCACGGAGCCCGCTTCTTGACCTGCCACTGCAAATAATTCTTGCATGATAAACTGCGCGCGCTCTTTACCTTCGTGTTTGACGAGCGACGCATACGCATCTAACCACTCTTGGGTTTCAACCGGATCAATATCATTCCGCGTTTTTGTCATATTATTCTTTCCTATCTAGTTTTTTTAGTGCAATAACCCTCATTTTAACCTGAATAGATTAAAAGCTGAAGGAACAAATTTGGGCAAACGATACATTAGCGCTGATAAAACCGTCGCATTTCCTGAAAAACAGACTGTAGCAAGGCTGTATTTAGTTTTAAGTCTGGACTCGGCTGGCCGTTCGACTGGGTGACCATAAATCCACCAGTTGGAAATACCGTCGTGATGCGGCTAGGCTCGACAATCCCAAATCCAATATAACTATTCACAATCATATAAGGATGTGTTTTTTCGTTTAAGAGAGAAGTGCCAATGCTGTAGTCACCCGGATTATTTTTGCAACCCAATATTTTTTCCATCAAGGTAGGAGCAATATCAAAGTGCCTCGTTAATTCGGTCACAGTTTTGGGTTTTTGCCCCGGCCAAAGAATGATTAACGGAGTTTGCACTTGAAAATGCGTGAAATTACTCGCATGTCCCCAATAACCCAAATGGTTATCATTAAATTCTTCGCCATGATCGCCCGTGATGATAATGACGGTATTGTCGAGCATGTTATGTGCCTTGAGATCTGCAATGACTTGGCCAACTTGCTCATCTACCAAACGTAAGGCGTTTTTATAGCGATTGAAGTAAGGTGTTGGATTGGTATTTTCATTCAAACTCAAGCGCGAACATTTTTTTACAACCGGTTTGAATGGTTTTAGATTATTGGAAATCGCGCAATAGCTATGTGATGAATCATAAAAAATAAAACTAAAAAACGGTTGTTTTGATTTCGCCATTTGATCGAGATATTGCTTGAATTCCTTTGTGACTTGCACATCACGTGCATAAGGATTCTTTCCGGAAAATTTTACTTTCAGTTTATCAATTGATTGAAATACGGTTCGATTAAATGGTGGTAACGTCAATCCTGCGCTCACGAGAATTTTTACTTGATAACCCTGTTTTTTCAATTCATCAAATAAAACCGGCCCCCGTTTTTGGGTTTCTGTTGATGTCCAGTAAGTCGCTGGCAAGCCATAAAAAAGCGAAAACACACCAGGGCCTGTTGCATTGCCGCCACTAAAATGGTTTTTATAAACCCATGCCTGTTGGGAAAATTGATAGATATTCGGCGTATTTATTGAGTTCAGCATGTCAAAACGCCACGTATCAATTCCAATGATAACGACATTCAAATGCTGCTTAGGTTTTTTGAATTTCAATGGTTGCAAAGGATATTGCATTTTTGCGACCGCTTGATCGGGTTGTACTAAATATTTTTCAAACGCGCGCTCCAGCGCAATTTGACCATTGCGCATTGGCAACATGGCGCCTAAAAATTCTGTATATAACGGCAAGACACGCACTGTTTCAAGATAGATGCGCCCCATATTATTGCCAACTGTATAAATCAGAATTGAGTAAGAAGAATAAACACTAAGCCCAATCAACACAGCAACCCATTTTCGCATGCCAACTAAAAAAGAACCTTTCGTCAAGCGATGCCATAACCAATAAGCAAATACAAATTCCAGCAACAGAACACCGATTGCTGCAATCGTCATCGTGATAATTTCATATTCTGAAAAATCAAAAAATTGCTCGTTTGCTGAGTGAAGAATCATATTCAGCAGGATGCCGTTAATATGATAACGAAACATGCTATATAAAAAAGAATCGCTCAACAATGTCAGCGCACCGACTGTTGCGATGCTCGCTGAAAGCACCAGAATAAAATGGCGTTTTGGAATAAGTAATATGAACAGAAGAATTAAGAGAGCGGGCAGCAAAGCCAAAATTGCAAATTGTCCCAAATAACTGACGGTGAGAAATCCGATCAGAGAAAATTTGTCGTGCGCAGTCAAATAGTTGGTATTCACCCAACCGACTGAATGCACGTACTTCAAGCCTATTAGCCAGTACAGCAGCACATTGCCTGTAAAAAACCAGCCGCACCAGCGAATTAAATCTTTTCTCATAATAGTAAAATCACCACCGCTAAAATAACCAATCCCATTACGAAAACACGATCCAGTAAGGTAATGGCTGCTTTTTCCGCCACGCCATCTTCTGGCAGCACTTTGTCTTCCAGTATATCAAGCGATGCAACTCCGCATTCGACCAGTAACGTATCATTCGTTTCAGGTCCTTTTAAAACGTATTTTTTCCACTGTGCTAACACATCCGAAAAATGCCCCATTAATGCAAAAAGAAAAGTGAAAACGCGCACGGGCAACCAATCCAGCCAGCTTAGCACTTTGCCGGCAAAAGCTGAGAAACCCAGCGGGGATTCTGTGCTCATCAAGGCAATCGATCGATAAAGTACAGCGCCCACCGGCCCTAACAACACAAACCAAAATATTGCCGCGAAGATGCGTCTGTTCGCCGCTAAAAAAATCGCACGGGTGAATGCATGATGAAATGCCTGGGAATTTTCTGGGTGTCCAATGCCAAATGCGACATTGACGCGTTCAATCGCGGTCGCAGGATCTTCTTTATTTAATCCGTTAATGCAGGAATAGACTTGCACCCATAAATTGGCGGGGCCTAAGCAATACATCAACACAATCACGCCAAATACCAGTTTAAGAATGCCATACAGCCAACCAGCCAATAACCAATTAAACGCGCCCACTACCAAAATCATTGGCAGGATACCGATGAGCAACAACAAAAATGACGGCCAATTGCCTATACGAGAATGACTTAACCAACGTTGATAATTCAAAAACCAGCGCCAGTAACGCAATTGACTCCAATGGAAAAACCGCTCAATTACCAGCGAAATAAGTGTAATTATAAACGTCATGACAACCTATCCTTTGAAAAACAATGTTTGAGAAATTTTATCTGCTAACCCGCCAACAAACAATCCAAATAATTCCAATCAAAAAATGGCCCTGGATCTGTTTTGCGGCCGGGCGCAATATCTGAATGACCTACCACGCGTTCGCGCGTCAAGGCAGGATAAGTTTGTTGTAATAGCTGGGTAATTTGCGCCAATTTTTCATATTGAATTTTTTCAAACGGTGTTTCATCGGTGCCTTCTAACTCGATTCCGATCGAAAAATCATTGCAGCGTTCGCGCCCTTGAAAAACAGATTGACCAGCATGCCAGGCCCGTTTTGCAAATGGCACAAACTGGATGATGCCGCCTTTGCGATTAATAAACAAATGTGCGGCCACTTTAAGCGTAGCAATCGTTGCAAAATAAGGATGCGCAGAAAAATCCAGTTCGCCGCAAAAGAATTTTTCGACGAAACCTTCGCCGAATTGATTTGGGGGTAAACTAATGTTATGCACGACTAACAAATCAATGGCCGTGTTTTCTGGGCGATTATCGCAATGGGGTGATGGTAGATACTGCGCGGGGATTAATAAACCGTCAGGTAAATCTATCTTCATGCTAACATCCTAAAAGGTTGGATTTTACCCCAAGCATGGCAGAAAATCCCATTTGTTTTGTTTGACGAATATCTGTCCATACGTTACCCTTGGCAACCATAGAGAGAGAAAGAAATGCACGCCAAAGACATCCAACAATTAATTGAAACAGGTTTGACAAATTGCCAGGCTATTGTAGAAGGCGAAGATGGAGTGCACTTTAATGCAACGGTAATTACGCCTGATTTTTCCGGGAAAAACCGCATTCAAAAGCAGCAAATGGTATATGCGACGCTCGGAAATCGAATTCAGGATGGCACGATCCACGCACTCTCCATCAAAACTTTTACTCCAGAAGAATGGCAGAATACTAATCCTTAATAAATGAGTCTTAATACACATGGATAAATTAATCATTCGTGGCAATGTTCCTCTAAACGGCGAAATTCGTATTTCAGGCGCAAAAAACGCAGCATTACCCATCTTGACCGCCGCACTATTAACAGCGGCACCCGTACGAATTTGCAATATCCCACATTTGCACGATGTCACGACCACCATGAGTCTCTTGGGACAAATGGGTGTGCATTTAACGCTAGATGAGCGCTCAAACGTCGAAGTCGATGCAAGCAATGTGCATTCTTATCATGCTCCCTATGAATTAGTTCGCACGATGCGCGCTTCTGTGTTGGTGCTTGGACCTTTGCTCGGTCGTTTTGGCCAAGCAGATGTGTCACTGCCCGGTGGTTGCGCGATTGGCACGCGTCCTGTTGACCAGCACTTAAAAGGTATGCAGGCAATGGGTGCAGATATTCGAGTGGAAGGTGGTTACATCAAAGCAAAAACCAAACGTCGCTTGCAAGGTGCAACCATTGCAATGGATTTGGTGACAGTCACGGGTACCGAAAATATCATGATGGCTGCTGTATTAGCCGAAGGTCAAACCACTATTTTAAACGCTGCACGCGAACCTGAGGTGGAAGATTTAGCGAATTTCTTAAATACCTTAGGCGCTAAAATTTCTGGCGCTGGAACATCAACCATCGTGATTGATGGTGTCGATGAATTATCAGGTGGTAGTTATCAAGTGATGCCAGATCGAATTGAAACCGGCACATATTTAACGGCTGCAGCGATCACGCGCGGTAAAGTAAAATTAAAAAATACGCGACCAGAATTTCTTGAAGCGATTTTAACAAAATTATCCGAAGCGGGTGCCTACATCGAAATGGGTCCAGATTGGATTAGTCTTGATATGAAAGGCAATCGTCCACGTGCCATTGATGTCAGCACTGCGCCCTATCCCGCATTTCCAACTGACATGCAAGCGCAATTCATGGCAATGAATACGATTGCAGAAGGGACTGGCATCATCACTGAAACTGTATTTGAAAATCGCTTTATGCATGTCCAAGAATTATTGCGCATGGGTGCACAAATTGCGTTGAAAGGTAATTCCGCTATTTGTACCGGTGTCGGTTGTTTGCAAGGTGCACCCACCATGGCAACTGATTTACGCGCATCCGCGAGCCTTGTGTTAGCGGGACTTGCTGCAGTGGGTGAAACATCCATTGATCGTATTTATCATATTGATCGTGGTTATGAATGCATTGAAGAAAAATTATCGCAATTGGGTGCGCGTATTCAGCGAGTATCGAACTAGAGGTTTCATATGCAAACTAGGATTGCACTTCTTTTATGTTTACTGAGCATCTCTGCGTACGCCGCAAATCAAAATGATATTGCGAAAATTTCCAAATTCATGAATCCAGCCGCAACAAAAGGGCTGGATTTATCTAATGCGGATTTGCGAAATTATCAATTCACTCCAGGAAAAATCGATTTACGGAATGCCAATTTATCGCACGCTAATTTATCGCATGTCAATTTAGAAAAAATGGATTTAAGCAACGCGGATTTGAGTTATGCTAATTTGCAAAACGCAAATTTGGATAATGCGAATCTTGCAAATGCTAATCTTGAACATGCTGATTTAAGTAATGCGACATTGAATCAAGCGAATCTTTCGAGTGCGAGATTTTCGTCATCCTTACTCACAAACGCAAGCTTGCAACAAGCTAATTTGAAAGGCGCGAATTTCTCGTGTGCCAATTTTAATAATGCGAATTTGACGAAAGCGAATTTCGCAGAAGCGACGATCTCAAGCGCTACATTTATCAATACGATCACGCAAGATGTTTTGAATTATGATTCGGTGATTGATAATAAAATTAGTTGTGGTTAGCAGGGGTTGCAACACAAGTAGAGTAACCAGCAAGATTTTCATCTTTGTCATTCCCGCGAAGGCGGGAATCCATCCAAAAAATCACACGAATGATTAATAGATATTCTAACGATTCATTTAAGATGGATCCCCACCTTCGTGGGGATGACAGAATGAATTAGGGCGCGGGACGTTCGCGATGACGACTTATCTTGTTTTTGCAGGTGAAGCAGGCGCAGCAGCAACACTTCCAGCCGGCGCAGCGGAAACTTTCTGAGAAAACTTGGCTTGTGAATTCAATGACACACATTTGTTTCTTTGTTCCTGTTTTATCATGCCATCCAGCTTGTCACATCCCAAGGATAACTCTTTTAAAAAAGATGGCGTTCTTAACTTAGTTTCATTCGTTAAACCATACTGATCTGCCATAGCAGCACAACGATTTTCTCTAAGATTAGCTATATTTGGAGATGAAAGTGAAACATACTCATTAATACGTTTCTTCGTCTCTGAAACAAGCACCTGAATACGTTCAAAAATAAAATTATCAATTGCGTCAGGTGTAAAATAACCTTGCTCATTTACAGAACCCACTATTTCATTTGATATTCCTTGCAACTTTCTTGCTGCCTCTTCTGCATCATCTCCTTTTAATCCATGCCGTGCGATCGCCGTCAATTCTATGTAAGCTTGATTATCATAAATTTCATAAGACATATTCGTGTGTAAAGGCATTACTAACTCCCTCTAGCTATTTATCCAAATAAAAATCCAACGTCTTCTTCAATCCCACTTCCAAATCAACCACCGGTTTCCAACCTAATTTTTCTTCTGCACGTTGAATCGATGGAACACGCAGTGAAACGTCTTGATAACCCGCACCGTAATATTTAAGCGCATCCACATCAATCAATTTTGTTTTGCTAGCCGCTTCCGCATAGCGTGGATATTGCTTGATGTATTGCACCAATAATTCAGCCAAACGACGAATTGAAATATTTTCGACGGGATTGCCGATATTAAAAATTTGATTGTGCGAAGAATTATTTTTATTTTCAATCATGGAAATTAATGCATTGACACCATCATCAATATACATGAAACAACGTTGTTGAGCGCCGCCATCCACCAGCATAATATCTTCACCACGCAAAATATTTCCGACAAATTGCGTTAACACACGTGAGCCGCCGGGTTTTGGATTAAAAATATTATCTAACTTCGGTCCATACCAATTAAATGGTCTGAACAAGGTATACGCCAAATTATGATGCTTGCCATACGCGTAAATAACACGATCCAGTAATTGTTTGGAGGTAGAATAAATCCAGCGTTCCTTGTGAATTGGACCTGTCACTAAATTACTGTTTTCTTCATCAAAAGCGGTATCAGGGCACATGCCATACACTTCCGATGTCGAAGGAAATATAATGCGTTTACCAAATTCCACACATTGCCGCACAATCGCAAGATTCGCTTCGAAATCCAACTCAAATACCCGCAGTGGTTCTTGCACATAAACGGCTGGCGTTGCAATTGCAACCAATGGCAAAACGACATCCGATTTTTTAATTTGCTCGGTGATCCACGCTTTTTGTTTGGTAATATCGCCTGCAGTGAAATGAAAATTTTTATGGCCTAAACAGGTTTCCAACTTGTCTTGCGCCATGTCCATCGCAGAAATCTGCCAATCTGTTTGATTTAAAATGGCTTCACTTAAATTGCTGCCGATAAACCCATTCGCACCTAATATTAAGACATTCATTTTATACCCTCTGACTCACTTAGGAGGCGAATAATACCGCAAACTGTGGCTGGATAACACCTTTTAGGTATATAATGTGCGGCCTGTTTAGAAACAACCTTGGAGACACTTTAAAATGACTATACTCGTTGGCAGAAAAGCCCCTGATTTTACTACTTCTGCGGTACTCGCAAATGGAGAAATTACCAATAATTTCACCTTGTCAGAAGCGATCAAAGATAAATACGCAATCGTTTTCTTCTATCCACTCGATTTCACTTTCGTGTGCCCTTCTGAATTGATCGCGCTAGATAATCGCATCGAAGAATTTACAGCACGTAACACACTCGTGCTTGGTGTATCTATCGATTCACAATTCACTCACAATGCATGGCGCAAGACATCCGTGAATGACGGCGGCATTGGTCCTGTACGTTATCCGCTCATCGCTGATGTGAATCATCAAATTTGCCAAGCGTACGGTGTTGAACATCCCACTGCACACGTTGCACTACGTGGTGCATTCTTAATCGACAAGCAAGGTAATGTACGTTCACAAATCGTTAATGATTTACCATTAGGTCGTAACATTGATGAATTAATTCGTTTGGTCGATGCGTTACAATTCCACGAACAACATGGCGAAGTTTGTCAAGCCGGTTGGATAAAAGGAAAAACTGGAATTAAACCAACTGCAGAAGGCATTGCAAATTTCTTAGCTGATAAAGCAACAGAATTGTAGTATGTTATTGCAACAAAAAAAACCCGCTGTGTACGCGGGTTTTTTTTGTATTTTGAATTTTTTTTAAAAAAAAATTACTTTTTTTAATTTTCTACTTTAAATTAGTTAATTATTTAATTAGAATTGCGCTGCAAAATGGTTTAGTAAAGTTTCGCCGCATGCGGTACATTTAAAGTGCAAAACATTATAGCTATCCATTTTTTTGTGATCTGGTTAAATATCGTATATTTGTATGTAATTTCCAAAATGATCCGGATCAAATCAATATATCAAGGAGATACAAAAGCATGAAATTAAAACTCGTTGTTGCATCAATGAGCGTGTTAGGTTTGGTCAGCTGCCCTGCTTTTGCAGCTACTCACCACAAACACAAACATCACGCAAAAAAAGAAGTGGCTGTAGCTAGTGCAGATTACAAAGACTACAAGGACATGGTTCCTGTCGAAGTTTGCCCAATCGCTGATCAGTACACAACTATGTTAGAAGCAATGGGCCAAAACATGGGCCGCGCTAAACCAAACGAAGGTTGTCACAAACTTCTTTCAATAGCTGGTGGCGTTAACTTTGATGCTAAGTGGGGCAACCGTTCCATGGGTTATCAAGGTGAAAACACCCAGAGAATTTCTCTGAACGATGTTTACGTTAACTTGTATGGCAATGTGAATGAATGGGTCAAAGCATTCGGAAGCATCAGCTACAACAATGCAAGCGGTGTAGAAGGTCTGTTCCCAGGCTTTGGCGTATTCGCGCAAAAAGCTGGTCAATACAGTAACGTTTACCCAGTTAACACACTGACCTTAGAACAAGGTTATGCGTTGATTGGTAATTTTGATCAATCCCCACTGTTCTTGAAACTCGGTAAATTCTATCAAGACAATGGTCGTTACTTGATTCACCCAATCACCCGTTCAACAACACAAGTGTTGACCGAATCACTACAAACCGCAGCACAAGTTGGTTTCTTAACCGGCATGGGCTTCCATGGTGATATCGCTGCATTTGATAACGCGTTGTTAGGTCGTGGTTCATATCCATTACTTACCCGTCAAGGTCACAAAACAACTGATTACACAGCTGCTCTAGGCTTTGATCACGTGACTGATGCGTTGAGCTTTGGTGTGAACGTGAGCTATATCTACAATATGGATGGCGTCAATGACGTTGCTCAAGCTATTTCGCAATATCAAAGCTTGAACTTCGCAACTACCGGTGGTAGCTACAGAAACCGTGTAGGCGCAGCTGCTATCGATGCTTACATTGGTACCGGTCCATTCTCATTGAACGGTGACTACGTTTCTGCTGTGAACAGCTTCAGCAACAATGACCTCGGCAGCAAAGGCCAGTCAGTTGTAGTTGCTGGAACAGGTAGTGGTGCTAAGCCATGGGCTGGCAACATTCAAGCAGGTTACGGCTTCAACGCTTGGAGCAAGAACCAAAACGTTTACTTAGGCTATCAAGCTTCTGGCGACGCAGTGGCAATCTTCTTACCTAAGAACCGTTGGTTGGTTGGTTACAACGTTGACATGTGGAAAAACACCAATTTAGGTCTTGAACTGGATCATGACAATGATTACAGCACAAGCGATGGTGGCACAGGCAACAACAGCAACCTGATCAGCTTCCGCGCTGCAGTTAAGTTCGGTTAATTTTAACCGCACAACAAAAAGCCCGCTTCGGCGGGCTTTTTTATTTCTGCGGGATGGATATGTTATTGCTCTTTCGTGCCCGTGTGCGTGCCCGTGCCCGTTTTTTCTTTGCCGAATTCTGTCATGCCAGCGTATTTTTACAACTGTCATTCCCGCGAAGGCGGGAATCCATTTCGATAAAAAAATTCTGAAATACGTTTTATTACTTTATTTTCATGCGAAATGAATTGGATTCCCGCCTTCGCGGGAATGACAATTTAGACTTGTGTAGATACTAATGTGGCATGACAGAATCGCTTAATCGGTTTGTCGAAGAAAAAACGGGCACGGGCACGCACACGGGCTCGGGCACGAAAAGGCGGGTGATTACGCTTTAGGGTCTGTCGCTAATTCAATTTATTCACAATATAACAAAACAACTCCGCCGTTTTCTCAGCATCATATGCCGCACAATGCGCTTCTTCGATATTAAATGAAATTTTTGCTGCTTTGACAGACCTCGCTAATACCGTCTCACCTAACGCCACCGCAGCTAAGGTCGCCGTGTCTAATGTGGTGAATGAATGAAAAGGTGAAGAACGAAAACCGCAACGCTTGATCGCAGCTTGCAAAAAAGCTAAATCAAACCAGGCATTATGCCCGACCAAAACAGCGCGCTGGCAGCCGGTTTTTTCAAGTAATTTATTGATTTCTAAAAAAATATTATGCAATGCTTGCCGTTCTGTGATGGCGTAACGCAACGCCATGGCAGGATCAATGCCGGTAATTTCTAACGCTGCCGCATCCAGCCTCGCTCCAACAAAAGGTTCTACCGCATAAAAATGCGTTTGATCCGGATGCAACAAACCCTTAGCATCCATGGAAAGTGTCACAGCCGCTATTTCAAGTAAGCCATCTGTTGCTGGATTCAAACCCGATGTTTCAACGTCCACGACCACCGGAAGCAAGCCGCGGAATCGAGTTGCAATATTCAACTTTTTTTGTTTAATCGACAAACGTATAATTCCCAGACAAAACGTGATTGTTGGCACATATTAACAAATTATCCTAATTGTGCCCATCATTTAGGCTATACTGCATGATAAACTGGACGATAATATGATTTTTGCTAATCCCATTGAACAGCGCACCCCATTGCAAAATGCAATCACCGACGCGTATCGCAAGGATGAAACGCTCTGTGTTGAAAATTTAATATCCCAAGCTACTTTTCCAAATGCTGCGTTAGAACGAATTAGTCACAATGCAGCCAAACTCGTCGCCGGCACCCGACAACATCGCAAAAAACAAGGCGGACTCGATGCATTTCTACATCAATACGATCTTTCCAGCGAAGAAGGCATTGCACTCATGTGTCTTGCCGAAGCCTTGTTACGAATTCCAGATAGCGCCACCGTCGATCGTTTAATCAGCGATAAAATTTCTACGGCAAATTGGGCGAAACACCGAGGCGCGAGCGATTCCTTATTTGTAAATGCAGCCACTTGGTCGTTATTGTTAACCGGCAAAATTTATTCCGCTACTCTCAATACCAAAAAAACATTAGGTGCCGCACTGCAGCGTTTGATCAGTAAAACAAGTGGCATCGCATTACGCCCGATTATCCAGCAAGGTATGAAAATCATCGGCAAACAATATGTCATGGGCACTACAATTGAAAACGCGTTAAAACGCGCTAAATCGTATGAAAAACTAGGTTATCGATATTCTTACGACATGTTAGGCGAAGCGGCTCGAACAGCAGAAGATGCAGAAAATTATTTTAACTCGTATCTACATGCCATCCAAGCAATCGGCGATGAATCCAAAGAGTTAACTCCGATTAATGGCCCAGGCATTTCTATCAAACTTTCTGCATTGCATCCACGTTACGAACTTGCCAAACGCGAACGCGTCCTGAATGAACTGACACCCAAATTATTAACGTTAGCAAAAGCCGCCAAAGCACAAAATATTGGTTTAACCGTCGATGCAGAAGAAGCTGATCGTTTAGAGCTCTCGCTTGAAATCATCGAACGAGTCTTTAGCGATTCGTCACTCAATGGCTGGGAAGGTTTTGGACTTGCGGTGCAATCTTATCAAAAACGCGCACCATTCGTGCTGGACTGGTTAGCGGATCTTTCTAAACATTATCAGCGTCGCTTTATGATTCGCTTGATTAAAGGCGCTTACTGGGACGCGGAAATTAAATTAAGCCAACTATTAGGCTTGGAAGGTTATCCCGTCTTCACGCGCAAAAACGCAACCGATGTTTCTTTCATTGCTTGCGCAAAAAAATTATTAGCGCAGCCTGAATGTTTTTATTCACAATTTGGCACGCACAACGCTTATTCGATCGCAGCTATTTTAGAAATTGCAGGCACTGAACGTAATTTTGAATTTCAATGTTTGCATGGCATGGGACAACCGGTTTACGATCAAATAGTCGATAAAAATAATTTTAATATTCCATGCCGAATTTACGCACCCGTTGGAACACATAAAGATTTATTGGGTTATCTCGTCAGACGCTTATTAGAAAATGGTGCAAACTCATCCTTCATCAATCTCATTGCCGATGATAAAACACCGATTGAAAAAATTATTACGGATCCAGTTAAACGAGTTGCGAATCTCACTCACAAACCACATCCCTACATTCCTTTACCCAAAAATATTTTTGGTGAAGAACGAATAAATTCATCAGGAGTTGATCTTTCAAATATGGACACACTCGAACAGTTGAAAATTGAAATGGATAAATTTGCTGATCAGCAATGGACAGCAGGCCCTATCATTTCTGGAAAAATGCTAACGACCGCGCAAGAATCACCTATCGTTTCACCCAGTAATATAACAAATCGTGTTGGCGTAGTGCATGAGGCAACGCCTGACGATGTCGAAAACGCATTAGATCAAGCAAACAAAGCCACGGCAAGCTGGGCAAGTGTTTCCGTTACCGAACGCGCAAGTTGTTTAGAACGTGCAGCCGATTTATTTGAAAAAAATCGAGCACGCTTGATGACATTGCTCACCCGTGAAGGCGGCAAACATATTAACGATTGTATTTCTGAAATTCGGGAAGCAGTCGATTTTTGTCGTTATTATGCAGCGCGTGCGCGAGAAGATTTACAACCGTTAAAATTAACGGGACCGACTGGCGAATTCAATCAACTTTCCTTGCATCCTCGCGGCGTGATTGTGTGCATTAGTCCATGGAATTTTCATATG
>CAZAXX010000041.1:0-21219 GCA_964489265.1 uncultured Coxiellaceae bacterium | reverse complement strand
GATAAGCGCTGATATATTCACATTGCTAAATTTAACACTGGTATTTGGATCAATACCAATTGTTGTTAAAAGCGCATAACGTGCTTGATCTAAATTATTTTTATCATTTTCTATTTTAGTTTGCGCGCTGGCTTCATCTGCTTGCACTGTCACTAATTCAACGCCGGCTTTATGTCCTGCTTTAATAAATAATTTTGTTTGGCGCACAGTCTCTTCACTACGATGCAATGCTTGTCGATCGATATCCAGGGTATTTTGCGCTGATATCACATCCAGATACGCATTAATGACCGCTGTCACCGTCGAACGCAATTGTCCTTCCACACTGAGACGACTGATTTTTTCGCCATCCATTGCATTATATAAGGCTGCTTCAACAATGGGTTTGCCAAAACCGCGCAGCAATGGCTGCACCACTTGCAGAGAAACGCCTGGATTGTAATGATCGCTGATATTATTGGTAGCGCTTAGCGTGAGCTCTGTGCCGATCGGTGTTAATAACGAAGCGGATGGATTGATGCCGGATGAATTAGTCGTCACCATGCCATCTGGTGTGACGGAGTAATTGCGTGACGTGGTATGTGTTGCGCTAAACGCAAAATGTGGCTGGAATCGCCACTGCTCAATTTCCAATGCAAATTTTTGCAATACATGACCTAATTGCGCAGTTTGCACATTGGGATTTTCACGAACTGCTAATTTGATGGCTTCATCAAGAGAAAGTTCTCGCGGCAACGGCTGCAGCGTTTCTGCCTTTGTAACAGAGACAAAAGTCAGCAGGGTGATTAGCAATGTAAATAAAAGTCGGAGCATACGCACGTTAAACTATAAAAATTATTTTTAAAAAAGTTGGTAACCTCCGCATTGTTTTGTTTGGTCCTTTCATGTAGGGCCGCCCCTACAGAGAAACATCAATTCACAACAAATTCACGACTCAAGCTAGTCTTCCGCGAATGTCGTGCAATGGCTAACATAATAAGATGCGTCAATAACTCAGAATAGCCAACGCCGGATGCACCCATCAACTTCGGATACATACTAATTTTCGTAAACCCAGGAATGGTATTTATCTCATTGAAATAAATTTTATTGGTGCCGCGTTCCAGAAACAAATCGACGCGCGCCATTCCTTCACACTCAAGCGCATTAAAAATATTTTTTGCGATCAGACGAACTTCTTCATGCAAGTCTTTGCTGATTTCTGCGGGAATTAATAATTCAGCGCCATTTTCATCTAAATATTTTGCTGCATAAGAATAAAATTCATGGCGCGATCTCACTTCACCCACCACACTCACAATAGGATCTTCACCATAATGTTGTGATTCCAGCACCGCGACTTCTAATTCAATTGCATCAATGCCTTGTTCGACAATGACTTTGGTATCATATTGAAATGCGTTATTGATAGCGGGAACCAGATCTTCTGCTTTTTTTACTTTTTCGACACCGACACTTGAACCGGTATTGGCAGGTTTGACAAACAAAGGGAATTTTAATTTTTCTGTGACTTTTTTACAAAAACGAACAGCATCCAATTCCCACTGTCCACGATTAATAACGAGATAAGGTGCAACAGGAATACCTGCGTCTCTGATCAAGCGTTTCGAAATATCTTTTTCCATTCCAACCGACGACGAAAGCACGCCACAACCGACATAGGGAACATCCGCTAATTCAAGCAAGCCCTGCACGGTGCCATCTTCGCATAACGTACCGTGAATCACAGGAAAAATAACATCGAAAATACGTTCTGAGCTTTTTGACTGCGGTAATAATTGCGTTGGTGTGACATGTTGCATTTTTCTGCCGATAGAATCTGGCGTAAATAACATGCGTTCACTTTCACGAGAAAGATAAACTTGCGCTGGAGCATTTAATTCTTTTTTAAAAACATCATCGCCTAAAAACCAGGCGCCTTCTTTATCAATTCCAATTGGAACAACTTCAAAGCGCTCGCGATCTAAATTTTGGATCACATTCGTAGCGGATGCCAATGATACCTCATGCTCTCCCGAACGACCGCCATATAACACCGCTACTCGAATTTTTTTAGTTTGGCTCATGGGTTTCTACTCCGTTCGAAAGTAAAGGGGGTGCAGGCACCCCTTTTAAAAAATTACTTCACTTCACCTTTGTAATCATGTTGACCGTGTTTTGTTTGCTCTGGTGCTGGTACGGTTTGATCAACGGCACCTTTGCTTGCACAGCTTGCTAATACTAAAACTGACGCAACAACTCCTAATGCTAAAATCATTTTTTTCATTTTATTTACTCCACTGTTTTTTTTAGAGATATCGAACAATAAGCTGGCAAATATACCTTGTTCTAACCTGGACTGCCAATAGTTTTTAAGCAAAACTCAACCAGCCTCCTGGATATTTATTAAGCTATTTATTTTGACTTCAGTGCACAAAATGATTAACATTCGCGGCTCAAGGCAGATGTTTAGCCAAATTATGCGTTTAATCAACCCGCTGTGGGCGGTACAAAAACAGGACAGAGTGTCTCTGAAGGAATCAGTTCAATTTATGGGCGAAACAGTAGTGAAAATTTATCGGTACATAGCATCCATCATCATTTTTTTTAGCATTACAGGCTGGGGACCTTTTTCTTTTTTCACTCCCACCATTCAAGAAACACCGGGCACTAAAATATGGTTAGACAAAGAAGTTAACCGTATTAATTCCCAAGCGTCTAACATCGATCCTGCGGTTTTAAGATTAAGCTTGAATGCTTACCTGCATGCACGCCAAAGAGGGATGGACAACAAGCAATTATTAACGATTATTGATTATTCCAAACCTTCCACCGAACGCAGATTGTGGGTCGTTGATTTGAAAAGAGCGAAAGTTTTATTTAATACCTGGGTCACGCATGGTAAAAATAGTGGAAATTTGAACGCCACCTCTTTCTCAAATGAGCCGGGCAGTTTAAAATCCAGCATTGGCGTTTTCCTCACGACCCGACAAGCTTATGTAGGCGGCAATGGATATTCCTTACGCTTGCAGGGGCTTGAACGTGGCATTAATGATAACGCATATCGGCGCGACATCGTGGTTCATGGCGCATGGTATGCCACTGGCAATGTCGTAAAAAAATATGGATTGCTTGGAAGAAGCTGGGGTTGTCCCGCTGTGAGCGAGGACACCGCAAGGCCGTTGATCGATACTATCAAAGATAATACGGTTGTGATCGCGTATTATCCTGATCGTCATTGGCTGAGAAACTCAACATTTTTAGCAGGATAGGAAAATAATTATTATGCACATCCCATTTCAGAGCATCAGCAAAATTGCGGGCTTAATTGCTCTTTTGTTCGGTTTACCTTTATCAAATGCGCTAGCACGCGATTTTGCGTTGCCCGCGAATAACGAAGCATTATTAGGTAATGTGCAATACACATCGACAGAATTTGGCGACACTTCTACTACGCTTGCGCAACGTTATAATCTTGGTTTGAATGCAATCGTGGCAGCGAACCCGGGCGTGCATGACAACACGGGTTTTCGTGAAGGCACATCAATTAAAATTGCTAGTCAATTTCTTTTACCTGCACTGCCGCGCCGTGGAATTATTATTAATTTGCCGGAAATGCGTTTATATTATTTTCCAGAAGGCAGTGACAAAGTCATGACTTTCCCAATTGGGATTGGCAAAATCGGGAAAACGATACCGATTAAAATGACTAAAATTACCCGTAAAACAGTGAATCCAACCTGGACTCCGCCACAAGACATTCGTGAGTTTAATTTAAAACAAGGCATCACTTTACCGCGTGTCATGCAAGCGGGCCCTGACAATCCGTTAGGACCTTATGGTATTTATTTGCAAATTCCAACTTATTTGATTCACAGTACGATTTTTCCAGAAAGTATTGGACGACGCGCGAGCTTCGGTTGCATTCGTATGAATGAAGGCGACATCAAGCAATTTTTCCCTATCGTGACACCCGGCACACCGGTGTTGATTGTGGATATGCCGAACAAAGTTGCGTGGGATAGTAACCATTTATATTTAGAAGCACATCCAGCACTTGAAGAACGTCCGGAATCAGCAGAGCTCCGCAATATGATGACGAGCGTTGTAGATAGACTTCCACGCGATCATGTGACGTTGGTGAATTGGCAATTGATGGCTTATATTGCTGAAGAACCAGATGGTATTCCGCATGAGATTGGGGTGATGGTGAGGTAGATAGCTATCATCCTGGCGCGGCATTGTCATCCTGAACGAAGTGAAGGACCTCCCTGTTATAGCAAAATGAAGCTCCACGCTATAACAAGGGGATCATTCACTTCGTCAGGATGACAGCCTATTTAGCATTTAGTTTTGCCTGCGCCGAAACCACGCTAACCTCAGGCGCTCTTTGCCTCGGCATTAAGTAACAAGCCAACGCCTGGGAAAACAGAGTAAAGCGCCAGTTGCCGCTAGGTAACGAATAATATGTCTTACGCGCATTTAGAATAACCGAGATATTTTCTAAAAAAATTTTTGTCGTATTATCGATGCTTTCATTGCCGACTTTTTCACGCAATTTATGATTTTGACTCATATATACTTTCAGAAAAACTTCCAATCGTTGTGCCGCATTTTTTCCTATGTCATATAATATCGCCTGAAACAATAACGCTAATTCATATTGCGCTAATACTTTTTTAATACATTCATTTTTAGTCACCACGCGATGAATCGGATTTGTTGCATCCCCAAAATCAACCAGCAATTTCATGCAAGGATTTTTATTTGAAAAATATTCTTCAGGAAAATTTGCTTTGTCGTGACGCATAGCATCTTCGATAAAAGATTCTAATGTCATCTTAAAAAGCTTGAGCTCACAATCCAACAGACAGCACATATCGATGTGCTTTTCTCCTTTATCTTCATACAGCGAAGAACAGATATTAAATTGATAAGTCACTTTTTTTATTTTTTCTTTGTGCACTTCTTCTGTTTGAGTTTGAAGTTGTGTTTGTAATTGCGTGACGACCGCAGACACTAACGATTTCTGTTCTTTGTTTTCATCGACAATGGATTTATCAAACTCGTCTCCTAACAATTGTTCGAGGAGGGGACTTGGTGGAGGACTTTTCGGAACATTTTCTGTAACGACACTTTCTCTTTCTTTTTTAGCAATTGCTATCACGGTATAAAGCGCCGTCACCGTATTTGCTGCATAACCACAATTAAAATCCATATACGTTTGACTCAAACAGTCTAGTTTTTTTAGCAAAGACTCTATCGTGACTTTTTCGCATGGCAGGCACTGTTGCAATAATTCGATTAAAATATCGAGCCTGGCATCTTGATCAAATCTTTTTTCTTCTTTCTGTTCTTCTTTTTTGGTTGCTGCTTTCCACGCAGAAGCCAATTCATTATTGAAAGCAATCAGTTCTATCATCAATGGATCAAGTAGCACTTCTTGTTTTTCAAGATCTGCGTTAGCAATCGACGTAAAAAATTTGAGAATTTCTTTTTCTTCTTCATCCGAAATATTTTTTTCGTGAATAGCTGTGGTAATCAGAGACAGCAAAATATCTTTCTTGAATGGATCTTGTAATGCATTTAACAAACGCACCATGTCATTGTGAGGGAAAGCAAGAATAAATTCGATAAGGTGAACCATATCAACACTCCCTGTGAATGAAAATTTCTTTTTAAGTATATACAGGAAAAGCTGAAGACAGTCTTAACAAAGTAAATTCTAAAAGGCTACGCCATATTTTAATGGCTGCAATCCTAGATGTTTTGCGATGGTTTGGCCAATATCAGAAAATGTTTCGCGTTTGCCAAGCGGGCCCGCTTTCACGCTGGGTCCAAATAGTAAGACTGGAATATTTTCTCGCGTATGATCAGAACCTTCGCGTGTCGGATCACAACCATGATCTGCAGTAATAATTGCAATATCATCTGATCTCATCCGTTTTTCAAATTCAGGCAAGCGTTTGTCAAACTCTTCGAGTGCTTTAGCATAACCAATGACATCACGGCGATGGCCATACAGCATGTCAAAATCAACTAAATTGACAAAGACCAAACTGTGGTCCGGCGCAGCATCTACTTCTCGTAAAAAAGCATCGAACAACGCCATATTGCCATCGCCTTTAATCGATTTGCTAATGCCGCGATGCGCGTAGATATCAGAAACTTTACCAACTGAAATAACTTCGTTGCCCGCTGCAACAATTTTATCTAACAAGGTTGGTTCGGGTGGTGGTACAGCATAATCACGACGATTCCCAGTTCTTGCATACTGCCCTGGTGTTCCTTTGAATGGGCGAGCAATGACACGACCGACATTGTATTCATCGACTAACTCGCGGGCGATGAGACAAAGTTCATAAAGTTTTTCCAGACCAAAACTTTCTTCGTGCGCTGCAATTTGAAAAACACTATCTGCTGACGTGTAAACAATTGGTTTACCCGTTTTTTGATGCTCAAGGCCTAACTCAGCAATGATTTCTGTTCCTGATGCATGCTTATTACCAAGCACGCCCGGCAATTTGCCACGCGCAATAAATTTTTCTAATAAATCATCGGGAAAACTGGGATATTCTGGCGGAAAATAACCCCAATCAAATAAGGCAGGCACACCGGCAATTTCCCAGTGACCGCTGGGTGTGTCTTTACCAAAACTTTTTTCTGCGGCGGCACCGTAGGCGCCTTCGATAGAAACATCCGTTGCAAGACCAGCAACCGGTTTGCCGCCACTGATTATGGCAGCGCCATTTAAACCTAAGCGAGTTAAATTTGGAATTGTGAGTGGGCCGCTACGCACCCCCGCTTTATCTGCTTTGCCCAGAACACACCAATCAGCAATATGTCTGAGCGTGTCAGCGCCTGCATCGCCATATTTGGCTGCATCTTCTGTGGCACCAATACCAAATGAATCTAGCAAGATAATAAATGCGCGTGGCATTAGAACCTCTACGCTTGCGATTTACAAAAACTTTCTTTGATCAGCCACGCCATGAATATGCTGATCACAAAAGCAATTGGCATGATCCACATCGCATTCATAAAATCACCAGTCGAATACAGTGGAACGCCATCAGGCGACATTGCATGATCCCAATGATATTCCATGACCCAACCGAAGAAAGGCTGGAAAATGGCGCCGCTGACCATGATGCTGACTGAATCAACGCTGATTGCCGTACTTGTCAATGTAGGTGGATTTAATTCAGCAATCGCTGGATAACTTAATACTTGGGAACTGGTGACAAAACCAATTAAGAAAAACAAGCCAATAATTTGATAAAGCGACAGATTGCTTGCATACATCAACACTAACATAACGCCCAGTGAAAGAATGGCACCGATAATCATCGGCAATACGCGTCTTCCAATGCGATCGGAAAACCAGCCGAATGCGGGTGAACCAAAAATAACGCCGACAAAAAACATGGTCGTTGCATAAGATGCTTGCACATGGTTTATATGATGAACTTGCGTTAAGTAATGGATACCCCATAACGCACCCAGCAAAAACACCGGTAAATTCATCAAAGAAGTATAAAATCCACCTAACCAGTTGTTGGGATTTAATAACACAAGTTTGATCGAGCGCCAGAAGCCTAAGGTTTTTAATTGCGCTTTGTCGGCATGCGCCACTTCATGGCTATTGGGTGGGCGATCCTGCACAATGAGTGCAATCGCTATCGCGACTAAAATTCCGAGAGCCGCATCTAATAGCACTGCATTCCGCCATCCCATTATGTTGCTCAAAATAGCCAGCGGCGTTTGTGCAACTAATCCGCCCAGCATTGCCATCGTGACGACCAAGCCTGTGACAAGTGCCATTTTACTGGGAGGAAACCAGCGAGAAGCGAGACGAATACAACTTAAGAAACAAAATGAGGCGCCTAACCCAACAATAAACCGGCCAGCTGCCGCTAAAAAATAACTTTGCGCGATGGCAAATGCGAATGTGCCCAATGTGCAGAGCGCCACAGCCGCTAACAGTAATTTTTTCGTAGAGAATCGATCAAGCAAAATGCCTGCCGGGAAGAGGAATAGCGCATTGGCGTAAAAATACATGGAAGCCAATTGGCCTAATTCCGGCGCGCTTAAGTGAAACGATTGCATTAACTGCACGTCTATCGCATTGAAAAGATTAAGCTGAATGAATTCGTAAAAGAAAAATAATGCGGCTGTCATGGTGACAAGCCAAGCTAAACCTGTGTGTTCTGTTTTTGCAGTAGTTGTCTGATATGTCGTCATCATTTTACCTCAGAGTTAATGCGTTTCTATTGCGTTGGCCACAACTGACTGCGCCTTTGTAGGGGCACGTTGGCATAATACTGGGGATCAAATTCAATAACCAGTAAATTTTCCACTCTCCCGCTCGCCCTGAGGAACGCGAAGCGCGTCTCGAAGGGCATCTAACAACTGACTAGCCCCAATCCGAAAATGCCCAGGCGTCACCCAATCCGCCCCCATCATTTGTTGAGCAAGACCAACATACTGTTCCGCCTGCTCAATCGTCCGCACACCCCCTGAGATTTTTATCCCAATGGGTCGGGCGATTTTTTTGATTGTTGCAAACATGACTCGCGCCGCATCCAGTGTCGCACCCACTGCAATTTTACCCGTGGATGTTTTTAAAAAATCAGCGCCTGCATGCGCTACTTCATAACTGACTTCGGCAATAACAGCTGAATGCACTAATGCGCCTGTCTCAATAATGACTTTCAAGACGATGTCTTCGCCAGCTGTCGCTTTGCATTGACGGATAAAATTCAACGCCTTTTCTTTTTCGCCACGTAAATAATCAGAATAGGGAAACACAACATCAATTTCATTTGCACCATCTTGAATAGCTTGTCGAATTGCAGAAAGCACATCGTCTAATCCAGCATTGCCTTCAGGAAAATTAACGACGGTGGCGATTTTAACAGGCGCTGCCGCTAATATTTTTTTTGCCTGACTAACAAAACGTGGATAAACACAAACTGCAGCAACATGTCCAAATGGGCTCAACGCTTTATGGCATAACGCGGAAATCGTTTCCGCATTATCGTGATCATTTAAACTCGTTAAATCAATCAAGCCCACTAACGATTGCAAGTTACAATACACTCTTCAATTCCTTCACAAATTCTGGAATTAATTTTGTTAATTTGCGCGCCGCCAATTCACCAAAATGCAATGTACCTTCATGCGTTACTTTTTCTGCTGTCATACCAGCTGCGAGATTCGTAATCGCGGCTAATCCCACCACGCGCATACCGCAATGACGCGCGAGAATAACTTCAGGTACGACGGACATGCCGACTGCGTCTGCGCCTAAAGTACGAAACGCACGAATTTCTGCGGGTGTTTCAAAGGAAGGGCCCAGCACTGAAATATAAACACCTTCCGGTAAATTAAATCCCATGCGGTCGGCGACTCGGGAAATAATCGATCGCAATTCTTCATCATATGCATTTTCCATGCTGACAAAACGCGGTCCGATCGTTTCATCATTAGGTCCAACCAGCGGATTACCTGGGAGAAAATTGATGTGATCATTTAACAACATCATTTCACCCGGACCCACATCTTCACGTAACGATCCAGCTGCCCCTGTCACAATTAATTTTTCTGCGCCCAATGCTTTTATCATTCGTACAAAAATGCGTACCGATTCAAATGGAGTACCTTCGTATAAATGCAAACGACCTTTCAAACAAACTACAGGGATATCGTGTAAATAACCCATCACCAACAATGACGCATGGCCAACCACGCCGCCGGAATGCAAGCCGGGAATCGCTTGGTAAGGAATGGTGATTGGATTAGTCAATTGCTCTGCAATAGAACCTAACCCGGATCCAAGAATAATTCCGATTTTTGGTAGAAAACTGGGTGCATATTTACGAATTGCCGCTATCGTTTCTTGCATTGTTACAGACATACCTCACTCCTCAACCAAAAATTGCGCGTAAAAAATAAAAGAATAATGTTGCGAAACCAGCTGCGGCTGGAATAGTAATAATCCATGACATAAAAATATTGCGGATCACAGTCAGATTCAATGCGTCGATACCACGCGCCAATCCGACCCCAAACACAGCGCCGACCAGTGTTTGTGTGGCAGAGACTGGAATGCCCGTACTGGTCGATACAACCACCGTACTTGCTGCTGCAAGCGTTGCCGCGAATGCACGGCTTGGTGTTAATGTGGTGATCGCACTGCCGACTGTTTCAATCACTTTGCGCCCATACATAAACAATCCCAGCACGACACCCACACAGCCAAACAACATAATGCCATTCAACATCATCCCATCCCGCATGATATGTCCCGTTTGCACCAGACTCATAATGCCTGCAATCGGACCCACCGCAATCGCCACATCATTTGAGCCATGCGCAAATACCATTGCACACGCAGTGAATGCCATTAAAACACTAAACATACCTTCGATATAAACAAATTGGGTATGCCGACGTAAATGCACTTTGGCAAAAATTCGGCGCATCGCAAAAAAGCCCAGTGCCATGACAATTAACACTGACAAAATTAAAATAGCGGATGTTTTAAGCATCCCTAAATGAATTTGAAAATGTTGCAATGCTTTGAGTGTCGTCATCAGGGCAAGTACAACACCGACCATGAGTAAATAAATCGGAATATATTTTTTGGCTGCTTCTAACGGATTATCAACGCCTAAAATCCAGCGTCGAATGGAAATAAATAATAAATACGCGATGACACCGGCAATGGTCGGCGATGAGAACCAACTAATCGCGATATATCCCACTTTTTGCCAGTGAACTGCGTGCAAACCTAGCATAATTGCACCCACACCTACCAATGCGCCAACAATCGCATTCGTAATTGAAACGGGCATACCTAAATAACTCGCCAGGTTAATCCACACAGCGCCTGCCATTAATACGGATAACATGCCGTAAATTAACAGTTTTGGCGTATGGGCAAATTGCTGGGTGTCAATAATGCCGCCGCGAATCGTGTCAGAGACTTCATTGCCGCCTAGAAACGCGCCGGCAACTTCAAACACAATCGCAATCATCATGGCTTGCTTCACCGAGATGGCTTTGGAACCCATCGCAGTACTCATGATGTTGGCGAGATCGTTTGCTCCGATTCCCCACGTCATCCACAACCCAACTACGCAGGCGAGAATAAGAAAAATTATGCCGTGATCCAATATATACCCCATGTTATTCCGCGAAGGTCATGTCATTCCCGCGAAGGCGGGAATCCATTAAATTAATTCCCCATAGATTCCCGCCTTCGCGGGAATGACATGGCCGTGCGGGAATGTCAGTTTTATTTTGCTAATAAAATTTGTAAACGATCACCCGTTTCACGCGCACGATCCGCGAGCTCTCCCGTCCACTCAATGATTTTGTAAAGAAACATAACATTGACGGGTGGCAATGTGTCTTCCAGATCAAACACAATTTGCCGTAATCGAATTTGCTTGTCGTCCGTATCTCTTTCGATACGAGACAATTCTGCAATCATACCTTCAACCAACTTGATTTCATTGCCACTAAATCCAGTTTCTAATAATTCATCTAATTCATGAATCGCTGTATTCGCTTGTTTTGATGCATCAATGCAGCGTTTTAAAAATTCCGTAAAAGGAAGAATAACCGGTTCTGGAAAAATCATTTTGCGACCCAGAATAATGCCGGCAATATCTTTCGCCTTATTCGCCAAACGATCCTGTACGGTTAATAATTCCAATAAATCACTGCGCGACACCGGCAGAAATAATCCCTTGGGAAGATGCAAACGCAAATCACGTTTTAAATCATCTGCTTCATTTTCCAAGCGGACAATATCTTGCTGAATTAAATCTACTTCAGACCATTTTTGCAAAAACACCGCATCAAAAAATGGCCCTAATTCTTTCACGCACGCGTGCACTTTCGCCATGTGCGCTTCCAGCGGACGGATCGGCGAACGTCCGAACATATTTAGGAACGGTGTTGTTGGCATGGGAATTCCTTGGCTATTATCTCCGTCATCCTGAGCTTGTCATCCTGAGAGCGTTTTTTGCTTGAAGGATCTCCCTGTTATAACGCGGAGATCCTTCGAGCAAAAAACGCTCTCTGGATGAAAAACGCTTTCAGGATGACATTTATGTTAATACAGGCTCATGCACCGCGCTTTTCACCTTCGCAAAAAAAAACGCGGTGTCTAACATTCTGTTAGAAAAACCCCATTCATTGTCATACCAGGAAAGCACTTTCACTAAATTTCCCATCACTTTCGTGTATGACGTATCAAAAATTGATGACGCTGGATTGTGATTAAAATCCACTGACACCAACGGTGCTTCGTTAATTTCTAAAATACCTTTGAGTGGACCACTCGCTGCTGCATCTTTCATGATTTTGTTAATTTCAGCTTCTGTTGTGTCGCGCTTTGCAGTAAACGTAAAATCAATCACGGATACATTAATGGTTGGTACGCGCACAGAAAAACCATCTAATTTGCCATTTAATTCCGGTAACACTTCACCGACTGCAACTGCAGCACCGGTTTTGGTAGGAATCATGGAATGAGCTGCCGCACGTGCGCGACGCAAATCGGTGTGATAGACATCAATCAATGCTTGATCATTCGTGTAGGAATGCACTGTGTTCATCAAACCTTTTTCAATTCCAACTGTGTCATGCAATGCTTTTACTAATGGCGCTAAACAATTGGTGGTGCAAGATGCATTGGAAATCACAGTGTCTGTTGGTTTTAATACATGGTGATTAACACCATACACAACCGTTGCATCAACACCTGTCGCGGGCGCTGAAATTAATACTTTTTTCGCACCTGCTGCAATGTGCGCGCTGGCTTTTTCTTTGCTGGTAAAAAATCCCGTGCATTCCAGCACAAGATCAATATTCATTTCTTTCCAGGGTAAATTTTTTGGATCACGTTCTGCAACGACACGAATTTTATCGCCGTTGATGATCATGTCATTGCCTGACACAACAACTTCACCAGGAAATTTTCCGTGGGTCGTGTCATAACGCGTTAAATGCGCATTGGTGTTCACATCGCCTAAATCATTAATCGCAACAATCTGAATTTCTGGATGTTTTTTTGATTCGTAATGCGCGCGTAAAATATTACGGCCAATACGACCATAGCCATTAATTGCAACTCGAATAGTCATGAATTTTTTTCTCCTGATTTTTTATACTTAGGCTAGCAAGCATTTCTTTCGTAATTGAAATAATATGCTCTACCGTAAGCCCACACTCTTTAAATACATCTTTTGCTGGAGCTGATGCTCCAAAACGATCTAAACCAAGTACACGGCCATTGCATCCAACAAATCGATACCAACCATCCGTCGCTGCCGCTTCAATAACAAGACGCAAATTGACTGATTTTGGTAAAACCATTTCTTGATAATCCGGGTCTTGCGCCAAAAAGACATCGGTTGATGGCATGGACACGACGCGAATTTTTTTGCCCGTCGCAATCAATTGTTTTGCGGCATCCATTGCGAGCGCGACTTCCGAACCCGTCGCAATCATAATCACATCCGGCGTTGCAACGCAATCCAACAAAATGTACCCGCCGCGCGCAACATTCGTCAATGCATCCTCATCACGTTCCTGAAAAGGTAAATTTTGGCGTGACAGTAATAAACAAGTTGGACCCTGATGCTCTATCGCTTTCTGCCAGGCAACCGCGGTTTCTAATGTATCACAAGGACGCCAAACCGAAAGCTCTGGAATCATGCGCAAACTGGGCCCATGTTCTATCGGTTGATGAGTTGGACCATCTTCGCCCAAACCAATCGAATCATGCGTATAAACAAACACAACGCGCTGGCGCATAAGTGCCGCCAACCGCAGCGAATTTCTTGCATAATCAGAGAACGTCAGGAAAGTTCCGCCAAAAGGCAGGATTCCGCCATATAATGCAATTCCATTCATTATCGCTGACATGCCAAATTCACGCACACCATAATAAATATACTGACCTTCCGGCGTATCTTTGGAAAAAGGTATAACGCCTTGCCAGTTTGTTAAATTGGAACCGGTTAAATCTGCCGAGCCGCCCATTAATTCGGGCAATGCTTTTGCGAAATGGTTTAAACAAATTTGCGATGCTTTACGCGTGGCGACGGTTTCTTTCTTTTGTTGTACATCGACGATCAAATCGGTTACTTGCGAAAACCAATTCTCAGGCAATCTTTTTTCCATCCGCCGCGTCAATTCGCGCGCCAACTCGGGATAGGTTTCACTGTATTTGGCAAATAGACTTTCCCAGTTTTTGGTGAGCTCCAGCCCTTTGGCTGCAGCGTTCCAATTTTCATAAATTTCAGCTGGGACTTCAAATGGCGCATGCGGCCAGTTTAAATCCTGTCGTACAAGCTGAACTTCGGCATCACCCAATGCTTCGCCATGCGCTTTGGCCGTGCCTGCTCTGTTAGGCGAACCCCAGCCAATCACGGTTTTGCAGCAAATAAGCGTGGGTTTATCCGTTACTTCACGGGCTTCCTGAATGGCTTTTTGCACCGCTTCGCTATCATGGCCATCGACATTCGGCACAACATGCCAACCGTAACTTTGAAACCGTAATGGCGTGTTATCGGTAAACCAGCCTTGTACATTGCCATCGATAGAGATTTGATTATCATCATAAAATACAATCAACTTGCCTAAACCCAATGTTCCCGCCAACGAACAGGCTTCATGGGAAATGCCTTCCATCAAGCAACCATCGCCTGCGAATACATACGTGTAATGATCGATTAAATCAAATCCTTCGCGATTAAATTGTTTCGCTAAATGTTTTTCCGCAATCGCCATCCCAACTGCATTTGCTAACCCTTGACCTAACGGGCCAGTGGTTGTTTCGACACCCGGCGTTTCGCCAAATTCAGGATGGCCAGGCGTTCTGGAATGCAATTGACGAAATTGTTTAATATCGTCAATCGTCAAGTCGTAACCGGTTAAATGTAGTAATGAATACAGCAACATACAGCCATGACCGTTTGAAACAATAAAACGATCGCGATTCATCCAATGAGGATTCGCAGGATTATGTTTTAGAAAATCATTCCACAACACTTCCGCAATATCCGCCATCCCCATCGGCATACCGGGATGCCCTGAATTGGCTTTTTGCACCGCATCCATACTAAGTACTCGAATGGCATTAGCTAGCTCACGACGAGTTGGCATTGGCTACTCCTAAAAACAGATTTGAAAAATGGGTGAATCTTACCGGAAAAATGGGAGGCTGGCATCTGGAAATTTATTTAATAGAAGCACCGGGTGGACCTCCCCTCGAACTAACAAGCTGGCACTCACCATCTTGCTCTGCAAACTCAGCAATGCGGCGCGATACAGCCAATGGGGAAACTTGAAATTCGATTATTTCTGCTCGCATCGGTTTTTTTCCAATTTTATTTGGGTCACGCACTTTGTCTGCATATAAAAAAACGCCGTTAGTACCGCATAACTTAGATTTTTCTAATGATTGCGCTAATCGCTGAGGATTAAGACCAGTAAAAAAAGAATAATCAAGATCAAGATCTATCAATGTAACTAAAGTTACATTTCTGCTATTTTTAGATAGCTCATTGAATAATGAATGAAATCTCACATTGCTGTAATTGTTATATTCACTTCTCTGCACGAGCGCCAAAATAGCTTCTCTCTTGCCTTGCTCATTTATCGGTAAATCAACTGTTTTTACCTCTAGGACACCTACTTGTATTTCATTATTTTTTAGTAAATGACTGTCATCTAATTCATCTTCACTTTCTCCACGGTCATCTTTTACATCACTCACAGCCTGCTTAGGACCATCCCCCATATCGTAAAAAATTTTCATTAAGTGTCCCGCGCTAACTGCAACTATTTCTTTTCCGGAAGCCACTCTCTTTTTGATGTCATCGTCTGACAACGACTTGCTGGCATTTTCTAATGTTATATTGGGCTCAGTATGCTCAAAGCTGCCTTTAAAAAAAATGGTTTGTATTTCTATGCTATATTTTAAATTCAGAATTTCTGTAAACCTAATCCAATTTCTTTTCAAAACCTCGTTGAATTCATATATATCTGATAAAACAATCGTGAATGAATTAAGCTGATCTACTGCAGGCAAATACTCTAAAAAAATCGCCAGGTTTAAAGCTGATTGCAAAAGCTGGCCTGCAGCTAACTCTACTAAAACAACATCAGGCGAATGATGCTTTGCTGCAAATCCACTAATATACTCTAATACGGATTTACGAATATTGAACGGTTGCTTAAGATCAAACATAGGAGAACAAGAACAGCACGTTGTTATCTTTGCTGAATCAGGAGATGAATGATTTATTTCATCAAAGATACTGTTAACGCTTGCAATAATCTCGTCTATCGAAGCTGGCATATTATTCCCGGCAAACAAAAATAATGAATCTTGATTCTAAAAAGAGTATTATCCCACAATTCAATTTTTAACAACTAGATACAAGATACTTATGCAAAAAAACTTTCTTTTTACCTCAGAATCCGTTTCTGAAGGACATCCAGATAAAATTGCCGATCAAATTTCTGATGCGGTGCTTGATGCCATGCTCGAACAAGATCGTAATGCACGTGTTGCATGCGAAACCTTTGTCAAAACAGGCATGGTGTTAGTCGGTGGCGAAGTGACGACGTCAGCTTGGGTTGACATCGAACATATCGTTCGAAATGTTGTTCGTGATATTGGTTATAACAGTTCTCAGATGGGATTTGACTGGGAATCGTGTGCGGTCATGTCTGCTATCGGCAAGCAATCGCCTGATATTGCGCAAGGGGTTGATCGTAAAAGCGCTGAAGAACAAGGCGCCGGCGATCAAGGCTTGATGTTTGGTTATGCGAGCAATGAAACAGCGGTGCTAATGCCTGCTCCTATTTTTTATGCGCATGAACTTGTTAAAAGACAGGCCAAATTGCGTAAAGAAGGTATTTTGCCTTGGTTACGGCCTGATGCCAAAAGCCAAGTCACCTTCCGTTATGAAAATGCAAAACCGGTCGCAATTGAAGCCGTTGTGCTTTCTACCCAGCATGATCCGGATATTCTTCAAAACGATTTGGTTGAAGCAGTGATAACTGAAGTGATCCGCCCAGTTCTGCCGAAAGAGTGGATCGACAAGAATACCAAATTTTATGTAAATCCAACCGGACGTTTCGTCATTGGTGGCCCGCTGGGTGATTGCGGTCTGACTGGGCGAAAAATTATCGTCGATACTTATGGCGGCATGGCACGCCATGGTGGTGGTTGTTTCTCAGGAAAAGATCCTTCCAAAGTGGATCGCTCAGCCGCTTATGCATGTCGTTATGTTGCAAAAAATATTGTTGCCGCTGGCATTGCAGATCGTTGTGAAATTCAAATTTCTTATGCGATTGGTGTCGCTGAACCGATTTCAATTACGATAGAAACATTTGGCACCAGCAAAATTCCTGAAGACAGTATCATTCCATTAGTACGCGAACATTTTGATTTACGTCCTTATGGCATTATTAAAATGCTCGATTTATTACGGCCTATTTATCGTCAAACGGCGAGCTACGGTCATTTTGGTCGAGAAGACTTGAATGTGAGCTGGGAAAAAACCGACAAAGCAGAGATCTTGCGTGACGCTGCAAAAATTAAGGAGACAACTTAAATGCAAAGCCATACTATCCAAGCAATAAAAACCGACCACAAAGTGGCAGACATCGGTCTCGCTGAATGGGGCCGCAAAGAAATTAGCATTGCTGAAACAGAAATGCCTGGTTTAATGGCATTACGTGAAATGTATGCTGCAAAAAAACCATTGAAAGGCGCACGCATCGCAGGTTGTTTACACATGACGGTACAAACCGCTGTGTTAATTGAAACGTTGCTCGCACTCGGCGCGGAAGTTCGCTGGTCTTCCTGTAATATTTTTTCAACGCAAGATCATGCGGCAGCTGCAATTGCAAAAGCCGGCATCCCAGTTTTCGCCTGGAAAGGTGAAACTGAAGAAGAATATTGGTGGTGCGTGGAACAAACTATCAATGGACCAGATGGCTGGCATCCTAATTTAATATTGGATGATGGTGGCGATCTAACCGTTTTGATTCATGATAAATATCCTGCCTTATTAAAAAATATTAAAGGCTTGTCTGAAGAAACAACGACAGGTGTACATCGTCTTTATGAAATGCATAAAGAAGGTAAATTAAAAACGCCAGCAATCAATGTGAATGATTCTGTCACCAAATCCAAGTTTGATAATTTGTATGGTTGCCGTGAATCATTGCTAGATGGAATTAAGCGTGCGACGGATGTCATGATTGCAGGCAAAATTGCTGTCGTGTGTGGCTATGGCGATGTTGGCAAAGGTTCTGCTCAATCGTTACGTGCATTTGGTGCAACGGTTTGGATCACAGAAATTGATCCTATCTGTGCATTACAAGCTGCGATGGAAGGTTATCGAGTTGTCACGATGGATGAAGCTGCTGCGCATGGAAACATTTTTGTGACAGCTACTGGCAACTTGAATGTGATTACGCATGCGCATATGCAGAAAATGCAAGATCAAACCATCGTCTGCAACATCGGTCACTTTGATTCTGAAATTGAAATCGCATCCTTACGCAAATACACCTGGGAAAATATCAAACCACAAGTGGATCATGTGATTTTCCCTGACGGCAAACGCTTAATCATTTTAGCGGAAGGACGCTTAGTCAATTTGGGTTGTGCAACAGGGCACCCGAGTTTTGTCATGTCTAATTCATTTACCAATCAAGTTTTGGCTCAGCTGGAATTATGGTTGCATAGTGATAAATATCCAATTGGTGTTTATGTGTTACCGAAGCATTTAGATGAAATGGTTGCACGATTGCATTTGAAAAAATTAGGCGTGCACTTGACTCAGTTAACGGAAGAACAAGCGAAATATTTGAATATTCCGGTGAATGGGCCGTTCAAGTCTGAGCAATATCGATATTGATTCCCACCAACGTCCCGCGACTTGTTCGCGGGATCCAAGCTGTATCGTGGAGGCTTTTGTCATCCTGAACGAAGTGAAGGATCTCCCAATAAACATGAGGAGATCCTTCGAGCAAAAAGCGCTCTCAGGATGACAACAGCCGTTATTATAGTGTCTTTTGAACCTACGTAAAAAAACCCACCGATTCACCGGACAGTAGTGTACTTCGTTCAGGATGACAAATATTCCATTACGCCAAACTTATTGTTATTCTTGACTACCTTACAAGATAACGCGCGGTGCACGGTTATGATGAATTCTTCTATTTTTGCGCTTTTTGGACATGATATTTTAGACTCCGCCAAAAAAACATTGGCATTTCCTCTGAAAGATCATCAACAACTTCCATTAATCATCGATACACTCAGTCGTAGAGAACATCATCATATAGCACTGACTACCACTTGCTCTGAAAAAATCAAATTAGCCTTGATTGAAACACTTGCACATCATCTGCAAAATGACCATGCTCCAAAAACATTGCGAGGATGTTATTTTATTTATTTTGATATGCTGCGCTTTGCAAATTGCATAATCCAGAGAGAACAAGTTGAAAAGGATTTTGTGGCGCTCGTCAATGAATTACGTTCTAGCAATAAACGTCTTGTTTTTGCGGTGAATCAAGCCGATTTTCTGCAACAGGCTGATAGCAAATTTACGCATTGGTTTAAAACTATTTTGTCTGATGATTTATGGCGTGTGATTTTGTTTGCACATCCTAAGGAAGAACCCGCGTTAAATTCCTATTTTTATGTAGCAAATTTAGTTGAACCTGGCACCAATGAATCTATTGCATTGTTAAAAACCTATCGTTCGCAATTAGAAAATTTTCATCAAGTCGTTATCTCAGATGAAACCATCGCGAATGCATTCACAATGGCAGCGCATTATCTTCCAGGTCATTCCCGTTTTGATAAAACGCTTGAACTGTTAGACAGTGCTGCAGCACGCGCGAGCACAGTGGAAAGAACTGATCCTGCTCACAAAGCCATTGTCAGCAGCAATTTGTTAGCTCAAGTGATTTCCAGTTGGACGGAAATTCCACTGGCGCACTTGGCAAGCAATAAATTTCAGGTACAAAAATTTGTGGACGTACTTCGCAAACAAATTTTTGGTCAAGATACCGCGATAAATTTCATGGCTTCGCTGCTGCAAAACGCTTGCATCAATTTACAAGATATCAGTGGACCACTCTGCAGCTTTTTGTTAGCTGGACCTTCTGACGTAGGTAAAACCGCGACAGCTTATGCGATTGCGGAACATTTATTTGGGCATAAAAGTGCATTGTTGCATATTAATTTTAATAAAGCGCATTATAAATCACTGGATGAAATTAAAATTTATCCGCAAGAAAATAATAATCGTCACACCACTTTATTATCAGCTATTCGTCAAACGCCTTATGCTGTCGTGTTAATTGAACATGCGGATCAAATTCCTGCAGACACATTTGAATTATTAAAAGATATTTTCATGCAAGGTTATGTGTTTGATGAACAAGGCAATCAATATGATTTTCGTCACGCGATTATGATTGTTACCACCCGTTGTGCATCTGAATATCTGACCAATCTGTCGGCCTCTCATTCAGCGCGCGAAACGTCGAAGGCGGTTGATCTGATGCAACTTGTATTAAATGAGCATATACAAGATCATTCAGCGCAAGAAAATCATTCGTTTTCGCCTCAGGAATTAAGCGATGAATTACTGCCTAAATTAGCAGAGCATTTTGCTTCGACTTTTTTACAAAAATTACATGTCGTGCCATTCACGCCATTAGATTATGCTGCGTTTGAAAAAATTATTCGTTTGAAAATAAAAACCCTGGCACAACGTTTGCATATTCATTTTGGAATTGAATTAAGTTTCGCGCCCGAAATCATTAAATTTTTAGCACATGAAATTTATTGGCGTAAGGCAAATACCAAATCATTGGATAATTTGCTCGATCAACATCTTTACGCGTGTGTTTCGCATGAAATTTTATTGCATGCCGAAAACAAAAATCGCTCGAAGCGACTATTGATTCAACTCAACGATGCAGGTCAATTATTACGTTGTGAGTTTGTCGCTTCGAATGAAGGGAATTTGTATAATTTGTAACTGTTGTCGGGGGCTTTGTCATCCTGAACGAAGTGAAGGATCTGCTAAAACTCTAGAATACTTAACTTAGTTAAAGATGACACACTCTCTAAGGCATCATCCGGAACAAAAAAAAAAATTTTTTGATGAGATCGGA
>CAZAXX010000040.1:0-21228 GCA_964489265.1 uncultured Coxiellaceae bacterium | reverse complement strand
GGATCCCAATTGACTTCAGCACTTTTTTTGTAGACCAAACCTTTTTTGTAGAGTTGGATAAAAAACCATTGTTCCCAACGATAATAATCGGGATCGCACGTGGTAATTTCGCGGCTCCAATCAACGGCCAAGCCTAAGCTCATCAATTGACTGCGCATGTGATCGATATTTTTATAGGTCCACTCGGCGGGAGGAATGTTGTTTTTAATGGCCGCATTTTCTGCGGGCAAACCGAACGCATCCCAACCCATCGGTTGCAATACATTTTTGCCAAGCATGCGCTGATGACGGGCGATAACGTCGCCTATTGTGTAATTGCGTACATGTCCCATGTGGAGCCAGCCACTGGGATAAGGAAACATAGACAAACAATAAAATTTTTCTTTGTTTAAATCTTCAATGGCCTGAAAACTATTACGCTCATGCCAAAATTCCTGGACATGGGTTTCAATTTTTTGTGGATTATATTGCTCTTCCATAGTGATGCTCATTTATTTAATTTGACAGAATACCGTAATGTTTAGCATATCAAAATACCTATTTATGCCGTTTAGTAATAATCGTCATGCGTTGTGTTCTTATTGCAATAACTAGCATGACAAACAAAATGAATAGAATCGGGTCCATGCCTATGTGTTGCCAAATGGTTTTGCCTTGGGTGGGTTGCACGCTATCCGTTAAAACATAGGTTTTATAAGGCGGTGCGGCGGACTGTATTTTTCCCTGGGCATCGATAATAGCGGTGATACCATTGTTTGATACAAATAAGACCGGACGACCCAATTCCAGTGCACGCATTTGTGCCATTTCTAAATGCTGGGCTTGTGCGATAGAGCGGCCAAACCAGGCATCATTGCTGACCGTGAGTAACATGTTGATGTCTTTATCATGAAACAAAACCAGCTCGGGAAATGCAATTTCATAACAAATAAAAGCCGCTATTTTTACGTTGCCAGCCTGTAGGGTCTCTAATTTTTTAGAAGGGCCTGAGACAAAGTTAGACATTGGTATATTTAACACATCAAGCAGTTTATGCATCACGCCCGTGAATGGCACATATTCACCAAATGGAACCAACAACCGTTTCCGGTAAAAACCACTGCCTTTGCCTAGCGTAATCACAGCGTTGTAATAAGTATCTTCCGTTGTTGCTTGGACAGGAATGCCGGTAATAAATGTAGCGTTATGTTTTTTTGCTTTTTCATCAATTTGATCAAGATAATCAGTCGCAATATGCAGTGGTAATGGAACAGCGGATTCTGGCCAAATCACGATATTACTATCCCAGTGCGGTTCAGACAGATTGCGATAGGTGTCAAGTGAAAGCTGAGTGGAATCCGCAGACCATTTTATTTCTTGTGGGATATTACCTTGTACGAGACTCACTTTGATCGGTGAGCCAAACGGTGTGGTCCAGGAAAGTGTGCTGAGATAACCGCCGATTGACCAGATTAATGCGAATGCAAAAAAACTCGCATAACAAACCGAGTAGTGTTTTTTGCGGATCGAGGTGATTGCTTTAATTAATAAACTACTGCTGAGTAACACAACGAGCGAGACAGAATATAGTCCTGCTATTGGCGCAAACCCTTTCAAAGGCGAATTAATTTGACTGTAACCCAAAATTAACCAGGGAAAACCAGTCGCAAACCAGCTACGCACCCACTCCATCAAAATCCAAATGGCTGGAAACGCGCAAAACAATCGCGCATTGGTGTTGCTTTTAAAAAATCGATTCAGAAAATAACCGCATAACCCAGGGAAAATCGCCAAAATCGCGATTAAGCCCAGCGTGAATATCGCAGCAAGATAACTTGGCGCATTGCCATAAGTATTGATGCTAATAAAAACCCAATACACGCCACAACCGAATAGACCCATGCCAAATAACCAGCCACGTCTGAATGCCTGGCCGGGCGTTAATGGCTGCCATAGACCATATAAAAGCGCAGGTAAAAGAATGGCCAATGGATAAATTTCAAAAGGGGCGAAGGCGAGTGTCAACAGTCCGCCAGTCACAAGCGCAAGGCTATTGCCGATGATGCCGGGTGCAAACAATTTTTCAAGTTTCATAGCTGAGTTCTACATATTGAGAAAGTTTTTCAGTGTAATAGATGCGGCGTATTGCAGCAATGTTCTCTTTCTTAGAAAACTATTGAGATGCGTTTAAAAGTTTGCTAGCTTAGCTGTCCACCTATCTTGCTTGAAATCAAAAGATACACTTTCTTGCATACAATTTGAATAGGATTGTGTCGGAGTTTATTGATAGAGCTTGAGATAAAAAATTAACAATAGAAATTTTGAGGGAGGGGTAGCCCATGAAACAACGGCTTAAACCAGTCGCAATTAGTTTATGTATGCTTGGTATCATTTCCACACCTGTGATGGCTCATACTAGTAGTGCTCAAATGGATAAACTTGCCAGACAAGTTTCTCTGCTACAACAACAAGTTAGTCAATTACAATCACAACTGAACGCAAAAAATAATCACTCATCTACTTCGACAGCAAGTTCAACCAGACGCCATAAAAAATCGGCTGCCCAAGTTGCAACAGACAGTCGTAATAATACGGATGATCAAAGTTCAGGATCGGATGAAACTAATTTACCATCCAGTGGAACAACATATTTACCAGTTGACGTCGATGTACCTGGACAATCTTTCGTCTCAAGCGGTCCTTACATCGGTATTCCATTGCAATTTTCGGGTTCCAATTTAATTATTAACAATCCAAGCGTGAACCAAGACGTTGCATTGTTGAAAGTCCGCAAAAATATTCATCAGCGTTTAGAATCGCTAGGCGTGATTGAAGCGCCGGATCATGCGCACGTATTGCTGTCCGGTATTATTGAAGGTCAGGGAATTTATAAAGATATTGGTGGCGGTACCAACAGCACCGATATTGATTTAACTAATGCGACTTTGGATGCTTATATTCTGGGACCAGAATGGGTTTCAGGTTTAATGTCGTTAACCTACGATAACAGCATTGGTACTCAAACAGGCACATTTGCCAGCAATTCACGCGATCTAAACTCACGCGTTTATATTACTCAGGCTTTTGCGACCATCGGTAATCTTTCAAAATCACCGTTATATGGCACATTTGGTCAAATGTATGTTCCATTCGGTACTTACAGCAGCAACATGGTGAGCAGTCCGTTAACCACCGCAGTTGCAAGAACAAAAGCGCGTGCGATTGTATTAGGTTATCAGCAGCAAGCCGATAACGCATTCTATGCTGCGGGCTATGTTTTCAAGGGTGACTCTCATGCGGGTGCGACAAGCCGAGTGAATAACGGCGGTGTTAACCTTGGCTATCATTTCGTGAGAGAAAATTTCAATGGTGATATCGGCGCAGGCGTTATTGCAAATATTGCAGACTCAGTTGGTATGCAATTTGTTGGCAATACCCCACTTGTCTTTAACGGCTTTGGTGGCGTGAATGGCACGGGTAATGAGCGTATTGCGCATCGCGTTCCTGCTTATGATGTCAGAGCTTTGTTGAGTTTAGGTAGTCACATTGACTTATTAGCTGAGTACATCACAGCATCGACTCATTTCAACAAAAATGATCTGACAATGAATCGTCATGGTGCGAAACCACAAGCGCTGAATGCGGAAGCGGCATTTACTTTCAACGCGTTCTCGCGTCCAAGTTCTATCGCAGTTGGATATGGTATGACGAAAGATGCGCTTGCACTGGAATTGCCAGCTCAGCGTTACTCCATGGTCTTCAACACATCAATCTGGAGAGATACGCTACAAAGTCTAGAACTCCGTCATGATGTCAATTATGGTAAGAGCAATTTTGCGACAGGATCTAATGTGGTAGCGCCACAAGCAAGTGGTCAGCCGGACAACATTATTACCGCGCAGTTTGATTATTACTTCTAGTCATTTTGAACTGTGTCATCCTGAACGCAGTGAAGGACCTCCTAATACATCTGGGAGATCCTTCGAGCTAACAACGCTCTCAGGATGACACTTCGAGTAGACAATAATTTATGTCATTCTTTGTGTAGGAGGAGGAAGATAAGAGTCAAGTATTGCTTTTTCCTTCTTATACTGACGCTTATACTGACTAAATTCAGCTTTTTGTTTTAAGCTTTTCGCACCATCTGCGAAAAGACCACATGCGCCCAATGCTAATCCTATAACACCAACAGGTATACACAAGGGTAGACAAGTTATATCAATACAACGAGTCATTTTTCTACTTTCAGGACAGGGGTTGATTGCATCTTTCATGTGTCCACCGCAGTCAAAAGCTGAAAGACAACATGTTTGAGCCAAGCATTCCGAGTCAGAAGGAGGCTTCTTCGAAGAAACTTTTATATCTACATAACCAGGAATAGTTAAATGGCCAGGAGCAATTACATAACCAGGAGTAGTTAAATAGTCGCGAATGATTTGTTTAACGACAACAGGAAAGTCGTGATAAGTGGTTGTAGATGTATATTTGTGTGTAGCAAGAATCGGCTTATCTTCTATCTCAGATAGAAGTAAAGGAAGCGATAAATCTTTATTCTTTAAATCTGTTTTCTTTTTTCTAGAAGAGCTCATATGAAGGCCTCGTTTTAGGCTTTATGTAATTGTATATTTATAGAACAATAATTATACGGACTTGAAAGGAATAAGCAAAGTATTTTTTTAAATTATGAGTATAATCATATGGTTAAATGTTTGTGGTGTTGCTGCGTAATTCATTGATTTTTCGTGCCCGAGCCCGCGTGCGTGCCCGTGCCCGTTTTTTCTTCGACTAATCATCAAACTTCCGGATAAGCCATTCTGTCAGATCGTCATTGCGAGGAGCGTTTTGTGCGACGCGGCAATCCAGTTTGTCAGTTTGTCGAAGAAAAGACGGGCCCGGGCACGCACGCGGGCACGGGCACGAAAAATCGGTGAGTTATGCAACAGCGGCTCTACTTAATTTTCCGCAACATCTCTAAATAATATTGCTCATCAGGCGCTTTCCCAAGCTGTGCATCCCAGATAATTTGTGCCAAACACTCCGCCATTTTGTGTTCAGCGAGATGAGGATCTTGACATTGTTGACTAAGCTCAGCATAAACTGCAGCAATTCCACTCGGACGGTTTGTGCTGATTTGTTCGCGTAAAGCGAGATGTAAACTGAGATGCAAGAAAGGATTGGTTTCCCCAAAGTCGGCAGATTGATACTCTTCCGGATGGTCTAACAATTCATGATATTCCGGATGCATCAAAATGATTTCAATAATTTGTGCTTCAAGTGGCTCGACTGGTAAGTGTTCTTGATGCTTGCGCCATGCTTCAAAAAATACACTGCGTGCATCATCGCGATCTGTCATTCTGTTTTCTCCGAGTATTCACAAAGATCATGAATAGGGCAGAGCGGACAATGCGGTTTTCGTGCGGTACAAATATAGCGACCGTGCAAGATTAACCAATGATGCGCATCATGCAAAAATTCATGAGGGATTTTTTTTAGTAATTGTTTTTCTACGTCTAACGGGGTTTTTCCTTTAGCTAAACCAATACGCTGAGCAACCCGAAAAATATGCGTATCAACAGCAATCGTCGGTTGTCCAAAACAAGTATTCAAAATCACATTTGCCGTTTTGCGTCCAACCCCAGGTAAAGCCTCCAACGCGATTCTATCATGCGGAACAATCGAGTGGTGATGTTCAATCAATAATTGACAGGTTTTCAAAACATTTTTTGCTTTGCTGTTAAATAAGCCTATTGTTTTTATATATTCTTTTAAACCCGCCTCTCCTAATTTCAGTATTTTTTCCGGCGTATTGGCTACTTTAAAAAGTGGTCCAGTTGCTTTGTTGACAGAGACATCGGTTGCCTGCGCGGAGAGAATAACGGAAATCAACAATTCGAACGGAGAGTGATAAACCAACTCTGTGGTTGGTTTTGGATTAGCCTGTTGAAATCGTAAGAAGATTTCGCGAATTTTTTTAGCGTTCATGGCATATTCAATCAGTATACTGATAAATCCTGAGAAGGTGCGCAGCACCCTCTCGCAGGGCTTATTGCAATGCTGCCGGCTGATTATTTTGCGCAGGTGCAGCAACCGGCGGTGATGCACTATTCGTCGTTGTTGTCGTCGTAGTCTGCGACGTTTGTTGCGGCTGTGATGGCGCTGCCGGTTTCTGTGTCAACACCGGTTGAATTTGATCAGCAGTTAATGCGCCTTCTGCAGCAGAGGGGGCGGTTTCTTCTGTTATCAGTTGATCAGCCGCAAAAGAAGATACGCTTGCGCAGCAAAGGCTAAATCCCAGTAATAATGTTTTAAATTGCATGGTCAATTCCTCTTTAAATTTTAATCCTGCTCAATGCTATATAACAAATCGGCGCCATTATCAATCGTACTGGTTTCTGATTGAATTGCCCAGCGTTTACTAAGTTTATAACGCAAATTCAAGATAGAAACAGGATAAAACAATCCGACACTGTAATGCAGCGATAATTTGTCTGTTAATTGTTTCCCAACGACAACGGTGGTCGTTGAAACCGTAGCATTTTTTTCAGGATTAAAAACTTGCGTTGATTCGACATTCAATTCACTAATCCCCAATTTCTGCTGCATTTTTTTAGTGAGATTACTGATGCTTGAAGAATTGGAATTTGAATTTAATGAAGAGAGTGCAGTAAATAATGCGCCGTATTGATTTCCAGATATTTGTGATTGCGGATAACCAAAAATGAGATAAGACAAAATATCCGCTTGACTCAAGGTGGGGGTGGACGTGAGCGTTAATACCGGCGAATTCAGCGTTCCCAGTACTTGCACACCGACAGTAATGTTTTCCATTCCAGTATAAATAGGTTTGAGACTGGTTGTGCCGGTAAAACTGGATACATTACCCGTCATGCCCATCGATTTTATTTTTTTAATAGCAGAAATATTCAATCCCGGATTCATCAAAGAACCACCGGTATAAATCAAGCGTCCTGTTTGAATAGTTAAGGTTTTTCCGTAGGCAGAGTAAGTACCGTTTTTAGTGGATAGTTCACCTGCAGCATTGACTAAAGCACCTGGTAGCTGGGTAATTTGAATGTTACCAATTAAATTCGTTTGCAAATTATTATATGCAATATGAATCTTATCTCCCAGTTGCAAATTAATTTGTAACTGTGTAGTAAAAGGTAATGAACTTTTTGTTTGTTTAGATCCAACAAAAACAACATCACTCGGCAATGTGACAGTGGAACTAAAATTTTTCGGAGAAATTTCAGCGTAAGGAATGCTGATATTTCCTTGCAGCTGTAAATTTTGTTGCGCGAATTTCAACGTCAGCTCAGGCGAAATAACCACGTTATATTCCGGTAAATCGATAGCTTGTAATTCGGAACCTTTGATTGCGAGACTCACCGGATAACTGGGTTGATTAAAATCAAAAACACCTTGCAAGGTTGCGCTGCCTTTCCCTGAGCGGAAATTTCCATTGAAATGTAGTTCTTGATTTGGTGTCGTTTGACCTTGCAGTTGAATATTTTGCAAAGTGATTCCAAGTAGCGGAATGGTTACTTGCCCGTTCAAAATAGCTAGATTTCCAGTGAATTCTGGATGTGCGAGTGTGCCATTTATTAATAAACTGGTTTTGAGTGACCCGCGTGGATTTTTGATGTCTGGAATCCATTGCGTTAAAAAATCAAGTTGTTCAGTAGTCGAATCTATTTTAGCGATAATCGGTTGATTAAAGTCATCCAGTCGGGAAAATTTCGGTAACATAAACACAGCTGAGACAGGATATTTTTTTGCAATAATTGATTTTAAATTGGCACTCAAACTATTTTTTTCGTACGAGACATTTCCGGATGCTAAAAAATCAAATGTTTTTAGCGGATAATCCTGGATATTTAGACCTGTTGCAGAAATATGTAAAGTCGAATTCACTTTTGGTTTTACTACAATAGTCGCTTCAGCATTCAATTCGGCAATTTGCTGATTTTCTAAAAATAATTTTTTCCCTTGCGCAGTCGCTTGAATTGTCGGAGTCCAAAGCGATCCTGAAATAGTTCCAGATGTGGAAAAACTCCCAGTGCTTTTTGGAACAAGCACAGCTAGATTCGGAATATCTATATGCCAATTAACATCCCAATTTTTTTCAAGCTTACCTGTCACTTCAATAAGTGCATCATTCAATTTGATTCTGACGTGATTCAAATTCATTTTTTGAATAAAAATGCGTTGTAATAATTTTAAAAAATCTTGATTCGATGCTTCTGTGCCTGTTGCTTGCGTCGGTAGATTTTTTAAAATGATGTTAGCTTGATCGAGAGTGACTGATTCAATAATCAATCGATTGATGAATAAACCAGACGGGTGCCATTTCAACGCAAAGTTTTGTATCTGGATTTGTTCTGAATTAGTTTGATAAGAAATATTATGTAAACTAAATTCAGAAAACAATGTGCCAGTTGCTCGTGCAATCTGTAATTTGCCCGGTAAATAATTTCCTACCAATTCAATGCTAGTTTGTAAGCCAGCTGTTGTCATGGTCAAAAAACAAAAAATGCTTGCAATAATGAGCGCAAGAATCAATAAAAAATGTCGAATCAGAATTTTAATCAAAGGTCGGGCCCTATGCTTAATTCAACGGTAAATGGTTTTCCACGTTTGCTCATGGCGCGTCCCAGATACACACTGACAGGTCCGACAACGGAGTTATAAATAACTCCAACGCCTTCACCACGAAATAATTTATCATTAAAATGATTCGTAGCAGTGCCCACATCATAAAAAACAGCGCCGCTAAAATCACCGTAAAGTCGATGCTGATATTCGACACTCGCTGTTTCAAGATAACGTCCCGGTCCAATGCTACTGTAGTTATAACCACGCACACTCCCTAAACCACCTGCAAAATAACGCAGCGTTAAAGGCAGGCGTGCTAAATCATTTACGGCTGTGTATCCCAAATCGCCTCGTAAAATCACGCGACTTGCATCACTCGGACTAAAAATATATTTTCCTTTAATTTCAGACTGAATAAAGGAGGTGGTGCTGATCTGATCGCTTGCACCTTGTAAAATAAAATTAATGGAGCTACCAAAATGCGGGTTAATTAAATTATCACTTTTGATCCGCGATAATCCATAGCTGGGATAGAGCAAACGACTGATTTTAGAACGCTGTTTTTCTACCTGAAAACGTTCAATCAAATAATTTAATGTAAAATTATGCTGCCAGTCATTGATGTTTTTAATGTAGCTTGCAGAAAAATTTTCAGAAAAACTATGCCCATTTTTCGGCGTAAATTTTTGTGCGTTCGCGCCAAACGTATATTGATCCGTCAGCGGATTTCTTCCTGGAATAAAATATTTAGCAGCAAGACCGCTCAACACAGAAGATGCTTTTACTTGCACTGTGAAATGCTGCCCGCTGTCGCCAATGCGTCGATAATCAGCGCCTAACGTCACGCGCGCTCCTGTGAATGTGCCATAGCCAAGTCCGATTTTATATTGTTTTGCTTTTGGCACATTTAAAAAAACATGGATGGGTACGATATTGTTTTTTGCAGCATTGACATCGGGTGTGACGCTGACTTCTTCGAAGTAGTGACTTTTACTTAAATCTTCCTGTAATTTTAATAAAGTTTTACTGGAAAAAGGTTCGCCTTGTTTAAAGGTAACAAAACGTTGTAAAAAATCAGTTGCAAATGGACTGCTACTAAAAGTGACTGGGCCAAAATAAAAACGTGAGCCTGTATTCATATGCAAAACGATGCTTGCAGTGTAAGTGGATAAATTAATTCGCACTTCTTTTGCAACGAGCACAGCTTGCAAATAACCTTGATTGTTCGCAGTTTGAAATAAAGTATCTTTTGCTTTTTCATACGCTTCAGATTGAAAAGGCTGTCCTGATTTTAATGGGAAATCAGCGAGTAATTTTTGTAATTCAGGATCATTTTGTCCCTCTCCTGAAAGCTTGGTATCAACATCGACAATAAATAAAATTGGCCCTGGCGTAATGGTAAAATTTGCCGTCCACTGATTGCCATTATGCGTGAGTTGTTGTGCACGAATTTTCGCTTTGAAATACCCAAACGGTTCGAGCGCACTCCGGATATTTTGCGGCGCATTTTTATAAAAAAGTTGAACATCATTGACCGTCAGTTCTTTGCCGTAGGAATCTTGCAATACTGTCAGCCGCTCTAAAATATTTTTACGCAGAGGATCAGCGACCCCAGCAATGTTCACGTTTAGAGTTTGTGTTGCCGCCAAAACATGGGTGCTTTGAAGCAAGCAAAATAGCAGAAAAATAGCGTACAGAAAGCGTTTCATGCGCACAGGGTATCAAATACAAGATATCGTGCAAGTCTGAATTTCCTTAAAAAATCGCCAAGTTGAGCTAATTTATTAATTAATTAGGAATTTATAAATTTCTGATATGCCATTATAATTACCCAAACTAGGAGTTATTAACTATGCACACACTCAAGGTTGGTCATTACACCAATCAAACAAATGCGACGGGCGTATCCGTATTTATTTTTGATCGTCCATCGCCTGCTGTCTATACCGTTTTAGGCGCATCACCTGCCAGTCACGAGCTGCATGTGCTTGAGTTAGAAGGAAATGTCCCATATATCGATGGCATTTTATTTTCTGGCGGCAGTGCTTTTGGCTTGAATTCAGTGGCAGGTGTCATGAAATGGTTTCAGGAGCAAGGGCGTGGTTATCAAACATCGCATGCCGTCGTTCCGATTGTTCCTGTTGCGGGAATTTATGATTTAGCAGTTAAATCCGCCATTCCGCCTACGCCAGAGGAAGCCTATGAAGCGTGTCTTAACGCGGTTGAAAATAACGTTGCCCAAGGTCGTATCGGCGCAGGCACGGGTGCGTCTGTCGGTAAATTAATTCCGCATGTGCATCGCATGAGTGGCGGCATTGGTTTTTCTGAAATGAAATTAACAAATGGTGTCAGTGTGATGGCTTATGCTGTCGTAAATAGTTTGGGTGATGTGCGTGATCAGCAAGGCAATATCATCGCAGGCGCGCGTTTGGAAAATGGTGAATTTGCTGATTGTGAACGTTATCTTTTGTCAGGTCATAAAGAAGTCGTGAGTGACTTGTCAAATACAACATTGGTTGCGGTTTTTACCAATGCAAAATTTTCTAAAATTGAATTAAAACGCATAACAAAAGTTGCGTCAGCTGGAATGGCGCGTGCTATTTCACCTGTTTTCACGCAATATGATGGCGACATTATTTTTTGTGCATCACTCGGTGAGCGTAATGCGTTGGAAATGACAGTGGGAGCAATGGCCGCTGAAGTTGTGCGCATGGCTATTGTCAATGCAGTGAAAGATTCTATTATTTTGAGAGAATAAAAAATGCAATGTCTGGTTGCGGCAATTCAAATGACATCAGGTCCTGATGTGCAAAAAAATCTTAACATGGCGAAAGAATTGATTGCGAAAGCAGTCAATGAAGGCGCGAAATTTGTTGTGCTGCCGGAAATGTTCGCGGTCATGGGCTTGGATCAAATGGATAAAGTCAAAACGCGCGAAACATTCGGGCATGGACCTATCCAAGATTTTCTGCATGAAGAAGCTAAAAAACACGGCATTTGGTTGGTGGGCGGTACCATTCCAATTGCAGTGACCGATTCTCACGAAAAAGTGAATGCAACGTGTCTTGTTTTTGATGATAAAGGTGAGGTCAGAGCGCGTTACGATAAAATTCATATGTTTGATGTCAGTATTCAGGCGACGCGAGAAAGTTATCATGAATCAAAGACTACGCAAGCCGGTAGTCAAGTTGTCGTGACACCGACGCCGTTTGGCAAATTAGGTTTGGCAGTTTGTTATGATGTTAGATTTCCAGAATTATTTCGCACGATGCATGATCAAGGTGTTGAAATTGTTGTGTTGCCAGCCGCATTTACTTTTGCAACGGGATCGATGCACTGGGATGTTTTAGTGCGCGCGCGTGCAATTGAAAATCAAATTTATCTGATTGCTGCAGCACAAACAGGCTTGCATGACAATGGCCGCAAAACGTATGGACACAGTATGATTGTGGATCCCTGGGGCGTTGTGAAAGCGCATTTGACCAATGAGCCGGGTGTGGTGGTGAGTGAAATTGATTTTGATTATTTAAAAAAAATACGTGCGGAATTTCCGGTGTTGTCACATCGTCGGGTTTAAAAGGTAAAAAACATGCGAACTCCCTATCAAAAATTAAAAGCAATTTTCGCTGAATTAGCCCATTACAATTACATCCAGCGCATTATGACGTGGGATGAAGCAGTGATGATGCCAGAAGGCGCAGGCGTTGCACGTGCGGAAGCGTTAGCCAGCTTGAGTTCTGCGATGCAAAAAAAATTAGTTAACAAAAAAAATAAAAATTTACTTGCTGCAGCAAAACAACAAGAGAATTTAGCTTTTTGGGATAAAGCCAATTTTCATTGGATGGAAAAAAAATATTTGCATGCTGCTTGTCTTCCAACCAAATTAGTTGAAAAAATCACGAAAGAAACCTTAACTTGCCAACAAGTCTGGCGCAAGTTGCGTTCACAAAATAAGTGGCGCGAATTTTTGCCGCACATGAAGCGCGTATTCAAGCTCACCAAAGAAATTGCGCAACGTCGCGGCGATGCGCTGCAATTACAGCCTTACGATGCGCTGCTTGATGAGTATGCGCCAGGCTTTAATCAAAAAAATATCGATGAAATTTTTGCGGGGTTAAAAAATACAATTCCAGATTTAATCAAACAAATCACGCAAAAACAACAAAATGAACAGATCAAACAGCCAAGCGGTCCATTTGCGATTGAAAAGCAAAAACAATTGGGACTTTCTGTGATGCGTGACATGCAATTTGATTTTCAGCATGGGCGTTTGGATGTGAGTCATCATCCATTTTGTGATGGAAGTCCACTCGATGTGCGAATTACCACACGTTATAACGAAAATGATTTTCTTTCAGCGCTCACTGGAGTTTGTCATGAGACCGGTCATGGACTTTATGAGCAAGGGTTGCCGCGTGAGTGGATAGAGCAACCAGTGGGACGCGTTGATAGTATGGCAATGCATGAAAGCCAATCCTTGTTGATTGAAATGCAGGTTTGTTGTTCGTTGCCGTTTTATCAATATCTCACGCCAGAAATCGAACGTCAATTTGGTCAGCAAGCTGCATTGACGGCAGATAATTTATACAAATTGGTGACACGCGTGCAACCCGGTTTTATTCGTGTCGATGCAGATGAAGTGACTTATCCATTACATGTTATTCTGCGATATGAAATTGAAAAGAAATTATTTAATGATGAAATTGGCGTTGAAGATGCGCCAGCTTGTTGGGATGAATTGATGCAACGTTATTTGGGACTTTCTACCAAAAATAATTATCAAGATGGTGTCATGCAAGATGTGCACTGGCCTGCGGGCGCGTTTGGTTATTTCCCTGCGTATACAATAGGACGTCTCATTGCGGCGCAATTGTTTGCGACTTTTATGCAGTCTCATCCGCAATTTGATGCGGAATTAAAACAAGGAAATTTTCAGTCTTTGCATCACTGGTTGCAGAAAAATATTTATGCGCATGCGGCTTCGTTACCAACGAATGATTTATTAACGAAAGTGACGGGTAAACCGCTGGATTCCGAGTATTTTATTCAGCACATTCGGCGACGTTATTTGTCGTGAGACAATGCCAAAATATGTTGATGGACTACCTCACCCAATGTATTCGTGACATAGCCTCCCTCTAACAGCGACACAATTTTTCCCTGGCAATGTTTATTTGCAAGCTGGATCACTTCATCGGTCATTTCTGCATAATCTTTCCCAGTTAATTGCAAATCAGCCAATGGATCACCTTTGCGTGCATCAAAACCAGCAGAAATAATAATAAGTTCTGGTTTAAATTTTTTTTCAATTTCCTTCAGTGCAGAACTAAATTTTTCGCGATAAAGATGTGCAGGAAAACCAGCTTTCAGTGGAATATTGAGGGTTCGCCCGATCGCTTCTCCAGTGCCTGTTTCATTTTCAGAGCCGGTACCTGGATAGAAAGGGTATTCATGCATTGAAAAATAAAAAATGGAAGGATCCGCATAAAAAATTTCTTGCGTGCCATTGCCGTGATGCACATCCCAATCAATAATCAGCACGTTTTGAATGCCATAATGATCTTGTGCATAGCGCGCAGCAATGGCTGCATTGTTAAAAAGACAAAAACCCATGGCCTCAGTTGATGTGGCATGATGACCGGGCGGTCTTACTAGACAAAACGCATTTTGAATTTCATTTTTAAATAGCTGATCAATGGCAACTAAAGCAGCGCCTGCTGCAAGATAAGCAACTTGCAGAGAATCTTTAGAAAGTACGGTGTCAGGATCTGCCATGCTGTAATTGTTTTCATCGGTTGGGCTAATCATTTTTAAACGATTAATTAATTCTTCGCGATGGCAGCGTAGGATTTCAGCTGTAGTTGCTTTCCTGGGGTTGAGATGTTTGAGCTTATTCCATAAAGCAACATCTTGTTGTAACTTAGCTAAGATCACAATTAAACGTTCAGGGCTTTCTGGCGAGCCCGCTGTTTTATGTGTTAAATAAATGGGATCGTAGACAAATCCTGTTGCGATTGACATATTTATATCCTTTGTCTAAATTTTTTTGATAGTATACCAAGGTAATGATTGGAGAATACCCAAATGATGGCGTTATATATTCTAATACCGATTTTACTCATCTTTATTTTTTCATTTTTACATATCTTATATGAATATGAGCGAGCAGTGGTCTTTACTTTGGGACGTTTTTCAAAAGTGAAAGGCCCGGGACTGATTGTAGTTGTTCCTATCATTCAAAAAATGGTGCGTATGGATTTACGTACGGTCGTCATGAATATTCCGCCACAAGATGTTATTTCACATGACAACGTATCAGTGAGAGTCAATGCAGTCGTTTATTTCCGCGTGGTTTATCCTGAAAATGCAGTTGTACAAGTGGCTGATTTTTACGAAGCGATTAGTCAATTATCGCAAACTACATTGCGTTCTGTGTTAGGGCAACATGATTTAGATGAAATGCTGGCTGAGCGCAATAAGTTAAATGCGCATATTCAACAAATTTTGGAAGAGCATACGGTAGCCTGGGGGATTAAAGTTAGCATGGTTGAAATCAAGGATATTGATATCAATGAAACAATGATTCGGGCGATCGCAAAACAAGCGGAAGCAGAGCGTGAGCGACGTGCGAAAATTATTCATGCGGATGGTGAATTTGAAGCATCGAAAAAATTATTAGAAGCAGCGCGCGTGTTAGCGCAAGAACCGCAATCGTTGCAGTTACGTTATTTGCAAACATTATCGAATATTGCGGAAGAAAAAAATTCAACGATTATATTTCCATTGCCGATGGAATTGATGGCAGCATTTCAAAAATTAGTGAAATAATAATTTTTTTAACTCAAGGAAGGGAGAATATACAGTGTTATTCACATCAATTGTCTTTTTTATATTTGCTGGGCTGTTGGGGTTGGTTTTGCTGATTGCAATTCTTAAAAATAAACCAACGCCGAAACCGGTTGTTTTTATTCACGGCATTATCGCAGCGCTTGCTTTGCTAATGTTAGTCACGTACGTGGCGTTGGGACATACTTCCACATTGTTGGTGACGAGTTTGGTTTTGTTTGTGCTTGCTGCAATTGGCGGAATCACGATGTTTACCTTTGATATGAGTGGGAAACCCGTGCCAAAAATGTTAGCGCTTGGGCATCCGGCGTTGGCGATTACGAGTATTGTGTTGTTGATTATTTATTTTGTTCAGTTGATTCCTTGAGACTTGCTAGTACCTCGGCTGTTGTCATCCTGAGATGACAACAGTCTTATATTTAATGTTATTTTAAGCTTCCGCTGCTATTGTAGCCTCCTCAAAAAATCATAAAAGAGGATGTTATGACTGGAGCCAGGGAAGAACAAAAAAAAGCAGCTGATGCAATGCAGCCCCTTCCAACAGTTCACCAACTAGAGATGGATCTGTCTCGTATTTATCATAAGGTACTCGGTGGAGCAAATCCTTATAATCTTGGCACCCACGCAATTAATGATTTTAGGGAAGCTATAGAAACTCTTTTTTATATTCTAAGAAATATTGTTAGGGATAAAAAGCATCTGACAGATGGATGTATATTCGCTGGTAATAACGTACCAATGCACCTGGAGAATCATCCGCAGGGCGAGAACAGATGCGAATCTTTGACGCGTAGTTTGCTCATGCCATTTATTGCAGCATTTGACAATCTCGACCGCATGGGCCCGCGCTTTGTTAAACGCTTTTGCGAAAAGTTAGACGGAAATTGTATCGATGCCAGAACACGTAGCGCTTTTGACTATGGCTTGTCGGCGCGGATTTCCTTTGGTGATCGTATTGAAGATATTACATTCGGTTTACCGCGCGGATTGCGCGACAAATATTTCTCTTGTATGTCAATGATGTTAACTGACAACAACTGGGGACTTTATTTTGATACCGATATTGGAATAAATTGGCGAAAAACCAACGGTTACATTACGGAAGAAGTTATTTTTGATGAAAAAGGTGTGTCTAATTACCTTCATCTCGGTAAAAATGTAGAGAATGATTTTTTAGATGCTTATGCCCGTGTTCCAGCGGCGCGTTTATCCATCTTTTTTCAAATTATTTTAAAAGAAGAAGATTTTATTGAAGAATTAAGTTTCACTCCAGCAGAACAACATCGTTATGATCAATTAATTTTTTCGACAGCTGTTCCGCCTAAAAGAACATTATTAGATGAAGCCTTGGAAAGCAAGGAATATGCTAATCGTATTGAAAACTTATTGCATGCTGCATCACCTCAAATACTAGTTGAGCTTTGTCAGAGTGAAAAATTCAATGCTATTTTGCGGCACTTTGGAACATACAAAACAATAGAGATTTTATTTAATATATTTCATACCAAACGATTGCATCAGTCATTGCTCGAGGTTTTAATTTTAAGTCGATTTCTCGATAGACTCACGCCAACTGATTTTGATTTATTGCAGGAACGGACGTTTTCTGAAGATTTTAATTTGATGCCTTTATTTATAGCGCATTGTGTATCAGTTTATGATTTAGCTGAAAAATTACTGCAACGTGAGAATGATATTTTAATCGCGGCATTTTTACAGCATGTCGCTACAACGTTTCCGCCTAATCGATTTGTAGATTTGTATCTATGGGTGCAACAAAAATGCGCGCTTGATCGATTTACAAGAATACTCCGTCAAGTTAAATTCATTGAAAAGCCTTGCTATCCTGAAAATATTGATTGGCTGTTACCTGTAGATTTAATCGAAAATTTAAAAGTGGATCCTGCTCAAATTACAGCATTGAGTAATGATCAATTACAACAAGTATTTAGAGACGCAAATAACGATATTTATCTGGCGAAAAGCTGGTGTTATTTAACTGCGTTACAACAAAATCTGTTAGCGGATGTATTGGACGAAGAAAGATTATTTAATGTTCTAGAACAGCAAGAAAATCCGCGCGATGAATTAAATAATGCAATCGAGGCATTGAATAATACAATTACTGAGAGCAAGGGAGATACTACATCGGCATCGCTTGTTTTAAAACAAATTTGCGATTACAGCGCACCTAAAGCAACTAAAGAAAATATTTTGTATGTAACCGAGTTGGCACATCGCACCGCCGTTGGTGTCAGAAACCCTGAAAATGAAGGTAATCTTCGACGTTATCCCGTCGTTGCCAAGAAAATTTCCGAACGATCATGCGGACGGAAAATAGCCGTTGCCGCGTTATGTTTCTTTTGCGTTGTCTTGTTTGCAGCTGCTATTTCTACGGCTTGCATTACGGGTGGCGTATCAGTGGGATTGGCGGCGTTAGTGGGCATCAAAGCGTTAGAAGTTGTCGCGACAGGTGTTGCTGTAACTTCCACACTGGGTTTGGGCTCTGTTGTATCTGCTGGAGTTGCAACCTATGCTTGGAAAAGACCGCCAAATTACCATACAACGCAAGCGTCACGTTTGTTTTACAATAAAACGGCTGATCAATATCGAACACTAGATGATACAGCGCCGCCTGTTACTTGTAGTTCTGGCTGGCGAGTGTTCAGACATTAGATAGTCCCACCTACGTCCCGCGACTTGTTCGCGGGATCCATTTTTGTGTGCCGCAACTCAAACCAAAGCGCACACAAAATTGCAAATGAGCCTGCAAATGCTGTGCCTAAAATCCAAGAAAAATACCACATACATTTCTCCTAATAAACTTGCTGAGAATTTTCTTTTATATATTCATCAGTCACTTTGCCACGCAACACATAATAGACCCAGCTCGTGTAAATAATAATGAGCGGCAAAAAAATGAGAGAAGCAATTAACATAATAAACAGTGTCATGTGACTGGAAGAAGAATCCCAGACCAGTAAACTCATATTTGGGTCGGTTGAAGAAGGCAATATGAATGGAAACATACTCACGCCAACCGTGGTGATTATTCCGGCGATCCCCAGTGCATTAGCAAGCCAGGCAAGTTTTGGAAAGTCTAGCCATGTTAAAAATGCCGCAAGCAATACACCTAGAAAACCACCTGCGGGAACCAGCATCAACCAAGGGTAGTGCGCATAATTATCGAGCCAGCCGCCAACTTCTTTCGTCACGATTTTATGTAAAGGATTAGAAGGGCCATCGAGAGGAATTTCTTGCGATAATGTATAACCTGACACATGCGAAGCAATCCAGTAACCACAGATGACAAAGAAAATCAGTGTGAGTGCCGAGCAGAGATAAGTATAGTTGGTTGCGCGTTGTTGTATGACACCCGTCGTTTTAATTCTTAAGAACAGACTGCCGTGCAACATCAACATGAAAACACTGGTCAACCCAACGAGTAAAGCAAATGGGTTTAGTAACGCCAATAAATTCCCCGTATAAAATGATCGAAGTGTTGAATCAAAATGAAATGGCACACCTTGCAAGATATTGCCGATTGCAACACCAAAAATAAATGCGGGCACTAAACCACTGATCAAAATGGCTATGTCCGTGATGGTTTGCCAACGCGGATCTGCAATTTTAGAGCGGTATTTAAAAGCGACGGGACGCAAAATCAGTGCGAACAAAACAAGTAGCATCGCAAAATAAAAACCTGAAAAAGTAACCGCATAAATTTCCGGCCATGCTGCAAAAATTGCACCCGCTCCTAAAATTAACCAAACTTGATTGCCTTCCCAGACTGGGCCAATGGTATTAAGCAATACGCGACGTTCATCATTCGTGCGCGCCACTCTATGCAACAGCATGGCGATTCCTAAATCAAAACCATCCATCACCGCAAAACCAATTAATAGCAAGCCCAGTAAAATCCACCAAATGATGCGTAATGTGACATAGTCTAGAGGTATATTCATCGGCTTTTCTCATTTTTAAAGTATTCAGGCCCTAAGCGGATATATTTCGTCATTAAATAAATTTCAACGACGGCAAGCAAGGAATACAACAAGATGAAACCCGCAATGCTAGTGTAGAGTTGACTGCTAGTATGCGATGAAGCGCCTAAAAAAGTCGGTAACATGCCTTCAATTACCCAAGGCTGGCGTCCGACTTCAGCAACCACCCAACCTAGTTCAGCAGCCACCCAGGGCAATGGAAGGCTCAAAAATGCAATCCATAAAAACCCGCGATGATCAAAGCGGTTGCGTGAACTTAAGATAAAAGCTGTAAAGAAAAGTAAGATAAAGAAAAAACCGCAGCCAACCATCAAACGAAAACTCCAAAATAACGTCGCAACTTCTGGAACGGTGTCCCACGCAGCAGCTTGTATTTGTGCGGGTGTCGCATCAGTCACTTTTTCTGTGTAGCGTTTTAATAGTAAGCCATAACCTAACTCATCAGAATATTGAGTTAATATTTTTTGCGCGGCGACATTTTTTGGATTCTCAATGAGATTTTGTAATGCGCCATAGGCTTTAATTCCATCGCCAATTCTAACTTGCGCGATTTTAACTAAATCATTTATTCCGAGAACAGGTTGCGTCAATGAGCGTGTTGCAATCAATCCGAGTAGATAAGGAATTTGGATTTGACCTCGTGTGACATGTTCTTTTTGATCAGGAAATCCAATCACATTGAGACTCGCGGGCGCAGGCTCTGTGTTCCACATGCCTTCGATAGCCGCGACTTTCATTTTTTGATTTAAGTCAGCGAGATATCCACTTTCATCACCCAACACGACGACGGATAAGGCAGATGCTAAACCAAATGCGGAAGCAACAATAATAGAGCGTTTCGCAATTTCGATATTGCGTTTTCTTAATAAATAAAATGCACTGATTGCTAAAACAAATATAGAACCCGTTACGTAACCGGCACTGACGGTGTGCACAAATTTGGCTTGAGCAACTGTGTTAAATAAAACTGCGTAAAAATCAGAAACTTCCATGCGCATGGTTTGAAAATCAAAATAAGATCCAGTGGGATGTTGCATCCAGCCATTTGCAATTAAAATCCAGAGCGCAGATAAATTTGAGCCTAACGCAACTAACCAAGTCACAATTAAGTGTCCGGATTTAGATAATTTGTCCCAGCCAAAAAAGAATAAACCAATAAAAGTGGCTTCAAGAAAAAATGCCATTAAGCCTTCAATTGCAAGGGGTACGCCGAAAATATCACCGACATAATGCGAATAATAAGCCCAATTCGTACCAAACTGGAATTCCATCGTGATGCCTGTTGCAACACCCATCGCGAAATTAATCCCAAATAACACGCCCCAGAATTTTGTCATCTCACGCCAGATTTCGCGGCCGGTCATGACATAAACGGTTTCCATAATGCCAAGCAAAATAGACATGCCGAGGGTCAAGGGAACAAACAGGAAGTGATAAAGTGCGGTTAAACCGAATTGCATACGTGACAGTTGTACAACGTCAAGATCCATCATAAAGCCTCGCGTTGGTTCGTTGTAGTTAAATGAGAGCGAATATCGCTGGGTTTCAAGTGTTCGTCAATGGGGTGAGAAAAACAGACAAGCCAAATGACATATAGCAAAGCCAACTTGACCGCTATAATGAGAAAAATTTCTTGCGGTAAGGATAAACGTTTAAACATAAGTATCCGCTGCAAAGTAAGAAAATAGCGGAGACAATTCTAGCACAGAATTTTAGACAGGATATCTATTTAACTTCACTTGGCCATTTCTTCTACGTCTAACAGGTTGTAGGGGCGGACCCCGGCCACAAACATGCCGGGGTC
>CAZAXX010000039.1:0-22119 GCA_964489265.1 uncultured Coxiellaceae bacterium | reverse complement strand
TGTATTTTTTTCACCGAAAATCATACTTTCTAATCCTCAACGAATTGAAGGATCTCCTTATATATGGAGATCCTTCACTTCGTTCAGGATGACAAAGCTAGAGCTAGCGAAGCGAAGCAATCCAGCGGACTTTATGCCGCAATTCTGGATTGCTTCGTCGCTACGCTCCTCGCAATGACGTAATGCGTGATGACAGGGCTAAATAGATAATGACCGCCCTCCATCCACCGTCAACGTTTCACCCGTAATGTAATCCGCGTCCTGCACCAAAAACAAAACTGCTTTCGCAATATCCTTAGATGTACCATGCCGATGCAATGCCGTTCGCTGAATAATTTTTTGTTTTCGGTCTTCTTCCAGCACATTGTCGCCATCTGGCCACATGACCGTACCAGGCGCCACAGCATTCACGCGAATTTGCGGGCCTAATTCTTTGGCTAAAGCCTGGGTCAGCATAGTAAGGCCCGCTTTAGAAACGCAGTAAATGCCATAATCGCGCATAGGACGCAGCGCATGGACATCGGTGATATTCACAATACAACCGTGCCGCTCGCGCAAATAACCGACCGCTGCCTGCGATAAAAAGAAAGGGGCTTTCAAATTACTATTCAGCAAATCATCCCAAATCGCTTGCGTCACATTTCCGACCGATGTTTTTTGAAATAAGGACGCATTATTCACTAAAATATCCAAATGACCCCAGGCTTCAAATGCTTTTTTCACGAGACTATCCAGACTCTCTATTTCCAATAAATCAGCTTGCAGCATACAAGCCGAATTCGCGCGTTGTTCATTGAAAATATGACATAAACGCTTCGCTTCTTCCTCAGAGCGATGATAATGCAGCACTACATTAATCCCAGCTGCATGCAGCGTATGCGCGATTTCCGCCCCGACCCGTCTTGCCGCACCTGTAATTAAAGCCACTTTGAATGTTTTTGACATGGTATACTCGTCGAATTATTAACGTATCCTCGCATTATATATGACAACACCCGATCCCACAGCACAGATCTTTAGTGAAAGACTCACTCAATTAATTCGCGACGAAATTATTTCTGAAGGTAAACCCATTACGTTTGCACGTTTCATGGAACTTGCTTTATATGCGCCTGGCCTGGGTTATTACAGTGCTGGCATGCATAAATTGGGTCGCGAAGGTGACTTTGTGACTGCACCGGAAATTTCACCGCTTTTTGCAAAATGTGTTGCAAAACAATGTTCGCAAATTTTAACGGAATTAGAGCAAGGCGATATTTTAGAATTTGGCGCAGGCTCTGGTATTTTTGCCAAAGATTTATTACTAGAACTCGAAAAATTAAATGCGTTGCCCGCGCATTATTTTATTTTGGAAGTGAGTGCTGATTTACGACAACGTCAATTTGAATTACTCAAAACAACATGTCCACATCTATTAGCACGCATTATTTGGTTAGATAAATTACCTGACACACCAATTAACGGAATTATTTTTGCAAATGAAGTACTGGATGCGATGCCAGTACATTGTTTCACTGTGTTGCAAAATGAAATTCAAGAACGTTGTGTTGACTGGGAAAATAATCAATTTGTTTGGCGGCTTGCAGCTGGATCGCCTGAGTTACAAAATTATTTTAAATCCATTTTAAGCGAATTTTCGCTAGATTCTGGTTATCAATCCGAAGCAAGTTTAATTCAACCTGCGTGGATTGCAACGATGGCGGATTTGCTTAACAAAGGTTTGCTGCTCTTAATTGATTATGGTTATGGTCGAGCAGAGTATTATCATCCTGAGCGACGCGATGGAACTTTAATGTGTTTTTATCAGCATCATAAACATTCGGATCCATTTATGCTTATTGGTTTGCAAGATATCACAGCACATGTTGATTTCACTCTGCTTGCTGAAAGCGCAGTGGATGCAGGCTTAACTGTCAGTGGCTTCACAACACAAGCTGCTTTTTTATTAGCGACTGGTTTATTGGAAATTGCGAACGAAGAGCCGCTTTCTGAAATCGAAAAATATAAACAAAGTCAGCAAATCAAAATGCTAACACTGCCGTCACAAATGGGTGAAGTAGTCAAAGTACTTGGCTTAACGAAAAATATGGATAGGCAATTGATTGGGTTTTCTTTGCAGGATAGAAGAAGAAATTTATAATTAGGAGGCCTTGGGCGATCTGTTCTCGGTTTGAGATGTTGTCAGCGTCTCTTGTGGCGCTGGCACTGATTTGGCAACTGATATAATCGCATCCAATATCATTAATTTATTTTTATGACTTTCCAGCATACCTGCTGAATCTGTTAATGCTTGTTTTTCTTTTTCTAGAAATCGCATGATGACGGCACAATCATGTGCCGGATTAGCTGAGTCTGCATTAAACAAACTTGCAATCGCTCTTATACTTATTTCTAATTTTTTTCTTTCCTTGGATTTTTTAATCTTTTTTTTACTAGGGTCTAGTCCTTTTAATCTATTAATTACATTTTCTATATTATTCATGTTATACAATATCCTCTTTAGTTTTCTTTGGCTCTGTTCTCTGTCAGCTAAATCAGATTCACTGGCATTCACTTTTTCTTCTTTTTTTTCTTCTGCTACTTTTATTACTACTGCTGGTTTTCCGAGCTCTAAAATAATTTTCTTATAACCTTCCAATGGATCTGAGGTTGTTTCTAATTCGGTTTTTAATTCGGCTTTCAAATCGACTTTCTGCTGAACCAGATAAATCACGCCGCGCATAAAAGCATTCACCTCATCGATAGTGGGTCTTTGTTCAGGCGAATCATGCAGCATTTTTTTTATGAAATTTGTTACTAAAAGTCTTACTGGAATACCACCAATTTCTTCCGGTAAAATTGTCAAATTTCCAACTTCAATCTTACAATGCTGCTCTATATAAAGTTTTTCGATTTCTTCCATAGGATATTTTTGATTAAATAAACTTAATTGTTTCATAAGATCGGGCTTAACTTGATGTTGAAGTGCTTTAAAAGCCGTATCATATTCGGGTGTTCCTTGATAGACATCTCTTGTCTTACGAATGAATGCTTTATCGGGCTCAGATGCAAAAGGATTTTCATGACCTAGCAGACAAAGAAAAGTACGTGCTAATGCATGAATATCAGAAGGCGCGCCAATTTTTTTCTGGAACACTTCCGGCGCTCTAATTTGAATTGCCATACTTACAGTTGCTTCATCAATGAGTTCTTCTTTATTGCCAATCGGACGACTTTGATCGAAGTCAATCACGCGCAAAAATATTTGACCGTCTTTGTTCGCAATAAGTATATTTGCAGGATGGAAATCGCCATGCAAAAATTGTTTGTCATGAAAATCTTGCAGTTGCAAGCCGAGTTCCAGCATGAGAAGTAATTTATTTTCTAATGTTGCATTGGCTACATAGTCTACTAGAACTGTTTTTTCTCTTTTTCCTTTTTCTCCAGGAACTTTTGTTCCGAGCGGTACTCCGAAATATAAAGGCATAATGAGATAAGCACCCTCTCTGGTATCAACTCGCCCGCCTCCTCTGTTTAATAATTTCAGCGCTCGACTTTCTCTTTCCAGACCTTGTATCGCTTTGTCTAATTCTTCTTGGTCTCTAGCTGATTCTAGTTTTGCAGGAATACATTTAACCGCAACAGGTGCTTGATCACCTTTAATTTCGCCATCATCGAAGGTGAGATGATATGCTCTATATATCACGCTACGCGATCCTTGGTTTATCGCTCTTCTCAATCCATACAGCTCAAACTGGCCTTTTTCATTAGGAACTCTAATAATATCTCGGAAGGTAAAGTTAGAAACTTCATATTGTTTATTTATTTGGTCCGCAATCCATTGTCTCGTCTCATCAGAGAATGAGTCGGCTGGCAATTGAAGGATACCGCTTGTCCCTTGTGACTGCATAATAGCACCTCTTATTCATATTATAGACTTTGCATAAGAGGCTGATGTGCCCACAACAAGATTCAAATACAATCAATACATTACGGACGTCCCTAAAGGCTTAGGCAGAAACTTATAGTTAGATATTTTTTTATCAGGTATAATCCCGCGCCTATTTTATTAAGTAATGAGGAGCCTTGAAAGTGGCGCGTTCTGCAATTGTTGAATTACACAAAGAAGAGCTAAAGTTCTCTGCGGGGCACTTTATGTTACTTTCTGCAACAGAGCGCGAAGGCATGCACGGTCATGACTATCAAATCAATGTCGCTTTCAATTGCCTCATTACACACAATGGGATGGCCTTCGATTGCCGTCTTTACAAACAACGTTTGTTAGCTTTATGCCAAACACTCGATTATCGTTTTCTCTTGCCTGGCCAATCTGATTATATGCGCGTGGAAGATCAGGGCGATGCCTGGGTCGCTTATTTTGGCGAACAAGCTATACCTTTTTTAAAACAAGATGCGGTCGTTTTACCTATCTGTAATGTGACGCTGGAAGAATTGTCGCATTGGTTTTTAGAGCAGCTGATTGTGAATCGCGAAGAATTGCGGGAGCATCAGATTCAAGGCATTACTGTGCGGGTTTTTAATGGGCGTGGTGAGTCGGGTGCGAGTCATTTCCACTGTCATCCTGAGCGTAGCGAAGGATCTCCGCGTTATAACAGGGAGGTCCTTCACTGCGTTCAGGATGACACGCTTTAGAAGCCCCTACACACCTGCTCGTGGTGACTCGGGTTTTGCACTTGCAGCCGCAGTTGCTGTCACTTCTAATTTGCTCAGATGATTTAACGCTAATTCGCCAAGCCACGCAATTTCTCTGCTGCTGCTTCTGTTAAGCTATTTTTGCCAAAAAATATGGTTCTCCCAATTATCAGGGAATCCCATATCTTTAACTTTCATGTGTGCAGATTTAGGAAATGATTGCACCAATTCAACTAATCGCATACGCCACGTTGACCGGGGACAAACATGATTCATGAAATGCGCCAATATACACATCACAATATAAATACGCGATGTGATATGAATATTTCCCAAAAATGAATCAAACGCTAACATTACTCCTTTTTTTGCAAGTTTTGGCTGATCAATTAAATTTCTATTCCACAGCCGACTGTGATGCGCTACAACATTACGCACGTAATTCAAACACCGAAGCCAACTTTCCATAATTTGAAAATCAGGAATACCATACTTAGCAGCAATATCTGTTTTATCTTGTACTGTCATGCCCTTGTAGAATGTCGATAATAGGCCGAAGTCCCATAATTCAATAGCAACCCATATCGGCAATGGCAAACCATATTTAGCTTTATAATGCTCCACGAAATCTTCCTTGGATCGCTGTATTAACTGATCATGTTTTACTAACCATTCCTGATATTTGGTTCTCCCAGTTTTTGGGTCTATTTTTTTAGTAAAGTTACCGTGCAACAAAGAAGAATTGTTATATGCAAACCGATCTTTTTTTCCTAACAAATAAGCGACATCCACTCTGAAACTCACTTCAACTCGCTCAATTGCATCTAGCATTAACAAACGTAATTTTTTATCAAAGACATATAACTCAACCACATCTTGAAACCTAGACCCTGATATAAACTCATCTTTACGTTGCGGTCTACTATGTTTTAAAGGATGGAGTTGTGATGATGGGATTGGCTGTCGGCAAGGATACCAATATCCGCTTAGACGGTAATAACCCAAACGACGCAAATTTTCTAAGGCAGAATGATCATTTGTAACTTCTAATCCACGCGATCTTAACAGCTTAAGCTGTTCTTCAAAGGTAAGGTACGGCTTGTTATAAGTTGACATTGTTTTTCTTATTCGCAAAAAAGAAAACCCGCTCGTGCATTTTGCAATGTAGAGGAGCAGGCCGTGTTATACATAGTATAGATATTGCTATCTCATAAAACAAGTTACTTTATATTATGGAGAGCTATCTATTTGATTATTAATTCAAACTGTAATGTAAAATCTTTTACTCCCCGGGCAAGGGGTCATGAATTGTCGCATTGGTTTTTAGAGCAGCTGATTGTGAATCGCGAAGAATTGCGGGAGCATCAGATTCAAGGCATTACTGTGCGGGTTTTTAATGGGCGTGGTGAGTCGGGTGCGAGTCATTTCCACTGTCATCCTGAGCGTAGCGAAGGATCTCCGCGTTATAACAGGGAGGTCCTTCACTGCGTTCAGGATGACACGCTTTAGAAGCCCCTACACACCAGCTCGTGGTGACTCGGGTTTTGCACTTGCGGTCGCTGTTGCTGCTGCCGTCACTTCCAACGTGCTAAGATGATTTAATGCTAAATTCGCTTTTTGTTTAGCTGTTTCTGCAGCGACATACTTTTTACCCATGTCTTTCATGGTAGTAAAATAAACGCCTGAATCATCTTCCTGATATTCTCGAGGTGTCAAACTTGTAACAACCCTCGCCATCTCATGCTCAAGCCCTTTCATCCCTTTATTAAAATTAGCAATAAGCTGCCTTGTCTCGTTATCCATTGTCCCATTCGCCCAGCCACGCAATTTCTCTGCTGCTGCTTCTTTCGTACTAGCACTGCCAAACGAACCATCCATTACCTGTTCTTCAGCAAAATGTAAATTAACATCAAGAACGGCAATATACCCATTCAAATTATTTTTTAGCGTAGCCACTTTCCCTGGATGTGAAGTAAAAACGAAGCTTACGTAATTTTTAATTTGTTCATCTGTTCTTTTGAGTACATCTTCGATTTTAACGGGAGGGCGTTGGCGAAAAGACATAGTAAAATTCCTCGAGCAATTTAGCGCAGAGGATACTATACAAAAAAATATTTGATTTATCCCGTTTTTTTTCTTGCAGGAAAATGTTTATCTTGTCGTATTTTATCAACACCAGCAATTAGAATTTTTTCTGTTTTAGTTTTAAAAAGTCTTGCATGCGCTGCTTTTCCAGCAAAATAAGCGCCGATACCCACTCCAAGTAAACCACACAACCCCGCAGCAAAAACGCCTAGCCACTTATAGACTTCAGTGTCACGCTGAGCTTTTAGCTCTATTCTTTTTTGATCTATTAATTGCTCAAAAGCAGCGATTCCTTTTTCTTTTGTCGGATCGCTAGTAAGCTTCGTTTTTAGTGATGAAACAATTTCATATTTATGAACCACTTTTGCAAGTGCTTTATCCTGTTTTATTTTCGCTACATCTTTTTCTATATCTTTGTGCTCAGGAAAAGAATCGTGCCTCATTTTTACGAGAAGGTCATATCGATTGTCAGCATTCACGGCAGAATGATACTCAAAATCTGGATATTTTTTTAGTAACTTATCCATTTCTTTTTCCAAATGTTTTTGCTCATCATCACAACCAGCAAGATAGCGTTGATAAACTTCTTCAACATTATCTTTTTGCAACTCTACACTTTGAGTATCTGCCTGTTCTAACGCGATCAATTTTTTCTTAAGCAACGATTGATCCAAATGATGATGCTTATAAAATTTAGAAAATCTTTCTTTCGTTTTTTCCCAGCCTTCCGTTCTTTCACTCAGCGCTTGATTAACACTGACGCCGCTACTTTTACCATAGTGCAAGTTAACCTTAATTCCCTCACTTTCCAAATAAGCAATGACTTCATTCACAAATGCTTTCGTGTCTTTTAAATCAAGACTCAGTGAGGCAAAATCTATTGCAACTAAATGCTGATCGGAATTGGGTTTTTTTGGAAAACGCATAAATATGGCCGTATTAATTGGAAACTCACCTTGATCACGCTTGGCTTGCAATATCTCTGATAATCGGCGTAACGCTTTATCCGTATTTTCTCCGCCATAATCAAAAAATATGCCCAGCTCAGTTAACTGTCCTGCTAACTTCGATTCTGGCGCCATGACTGCTTCAGGCTCTGCTATCACAGTACCCGCCAAATCAGGCGATAATGTGACACTTTGAAAAACACTGGAAAACATTTCCGGGAATTGTTTTGCAATCATAGGACCAATTTTGCGTGCGACAAATGAATCATCTGCTACTTGAGGTCCAGGAACACCTTCAAACGCATCCTCGGGCACCCACTCCCATCTGGTTAATTTAACACGTGACTCTGAATTTAAATCTACGCCGGAAAAAATAACGCTTCTTGATTCTAAACTGACTCCCTCAGCAACTTGATCATGAATTTCTCCCATGAATTCGCCGTATGTTGAAAACTCAACGACACGTTTTAAATTTTTACGTCCTTTATTTACCTTAATATCAACAGCAATTATTGTGCCTAATAAACCTAAACTTGCTTTATCAACTATAAGATCAAATTCTTTATCACCTTTTTTAAAATATTTTTCTTTACCATTTGGGAGTAATAATAAAACGCCTTGCACGATATCAGAAAGATAGCCATAGGAAGTATGACTGCCAGTCGAAAGACCACCAGCAAAACTCATAAATGGCAATGAACCGCATAACGTTGGGCAATGATATCCTTCTTTGTAAAGACGTCGGTTTAATTCACTTAACATCATATTAGGTGAAATGCGGCATAACGCTTCTGTAGGTTTTAATTCTGGTTTTTCTGTTTTTTTGTGCTTATGTTTTTTTATCAGGGGTGGTGTAGTCAAAACAGTAAACTCAGGCTCCGGATCCCAGCCCAATTGAATAAAAACGTCGACATCATTCCACAATTTACCAATCGAGTAAGAATTATTATTTCCTCCACGACCACCACCAATGACTGATGCATTGACTTGTTCATCGCCGTTACGAAGATTTATTTCATTTATTTTTTTAACAAGCTCGGGTAATTGGTTTTTATCCTTAACATTAATAACAAGAGCATTTTCCTGGTCTACGCTGGATGTGTAAGTTCGTGGAGACGTTATTTCATAGCGAATATTATTAGCATCCAAAAATTGAATAATCTCTTTACGCTGGGCGATCGTCATCGGCATAACAGACTCCTCAGTGCTTTTTTACATGCTTATGGATAAATTATAGCTTATTGTAGAGGGGGGCTATTTGTGGGGTTTTGTGATCTTAATAAAATCAATAAGTAAGCCGTTAACGATACTGCGCTGCGCTCAGGATGACATTTGCTTGATAAATTTGATTGCAACCCATTGATTAATAACCGCTCCCTGCGGAATTCGAATCCGCGTTACCGCCGTGAGAGGGCGATGTCCTAGGCCACTAGACGAAGGGAGCAAGGAAGCGTATTATACGCAAAAACTAACTGTCGTATAGTTATGACAAAGCTTGAGGATCAAGAAAATTATTAAGTTGTTAAAAGGTTTTCTCAAACGTTTTTCGAAAGAACAACCTGCCGCTCACAATAAAATTCAACCGACTATTATTCCTCGTAATGAGCATTCCATTTCCCGAAACGCTATTAGCCGCAATGCGCTAAAAGTGTTATATCGTTTACATGGTGCTGGTTTCGGGGCTTATTTAGTGGGTGGTTGCGTGCGCGATTTATTATTGGGACGGCATCCCAAAGATTTTGATATCGCAACAGACGCGCATCCCGAAGAAGTACGTAAACTTTTTAAAAATTGTCGCTTGATCGGCAAACGGTTTCGCCTCGCGCATATCGTGTTTGGCAAAGAAATTATTGAAGTCGCAACCTTCCGCACCCACCATGAAAAAGCGCCTGAACATCACGGTAAAACGCATCAAGGCATGATTGTGCGTGATAATGTGTATGGCGATATCGCAGACGATGTTTGGCGTAGAGATTTCAGCATCAACGCGCTTTATTACAACATCGCGGATTTTTCGGTTGTTGATTATGCGGGCGGCATGCAAGATATTAAAAATAAAACTTTACGCATGATTGGCGAACCTGAACAACGCTTTTTGGAAGATCCGGTGCGGCTGTTGCGTGCGGTGCGTTTTCTCGGAAAATTAAATATTACGCCCAGCAAGGAAACTGAAACGCCGCTCAAGCAGCTCGGGCATTTATTAGAAAATGTTTCGTCAGCACGTCTCTTTCAAGAAGTCTTAAAATTATTTCAAGAAGGCGCGACTGCGCCGACTTTTCATTTGCTGGAAAAATATCATTTGCTTAAGCAATTATTTCCGCAAACTGCTGAGAGTCTTGCACAACCTGAAACAAGAAAATTATTAGAAGTTGCATTACAAGCGACTGATGTTCGCACACAGGAAGGTAAAACAGTTTCGCCAGCATTTCTGCTAGCGGTTTTATTGTGGCGCCCCACCCTGCAACACGCATTGCATTTGCAAGCAGAAAAATTTCCGCCTTATGTTGCGCTTGAAAAAGCATTGCAGCATGTATTAAAAAATCAAACCAACCGACTTGCTATTCCGCGCGTGCTGTTGGCATCGATTCGCGAAATCTGTTTGTTGCAACATCATTTTACTCATCGTCACGGCTCAAGACCGTATCGTTCTTTGGAACATGCGCGTTTTCGTGCGGCTTATGATTTATTGTTGTTACGCGCAGAAGCTGGTGAACCAGTAGCTGAAATTGCTGACTGGTGGACGCAATTTCAAGAAGGCGATCATACGAAACGTGAAAAACTTTTGAAAACGTCTGGTAAGCCTCGGTCTAAAAGAAGTCGCTCCAGGAAACCTAGAAAAAAACGCGTTGTTTCCGCACAGACACCCGATACTAATTCGTAGGACTTCTTCGCATTGTCATCCTGAACGCAGCATTGTCATCCTGAACGCAGTGAAGGATCTCCCGATAAATATGAGGAGATCCTTCGAGCAAAAAGCGCTCTCAGGATGACAACAGCCGTTCGCGGGGCAAGAGCGCTCACAGGTCTATCTTCTTCTCTGCATCGAAACATTTTCTTCTTTAGCTTCCGGAGCCGGAGGCGCCGATTTTACACTTAAAGTTGTAACCGCTTTTGGATTTGTATCTTTTCCTTCAGCAGCGGGAATGACGGGTTGAGCTGTTTTTGCGAATGATTTTGCATCCATATGATTTTCCGCTGCTAGGCGAGTCATCATAGACAAGGTATTTGCACCTTTCGATTCTATAGCCATGATCTTCTTGCTTTCAGACATTGCTGGAATGTGACTATGCAGCCTCTCAAGTACTTTTTTATTTTCCGCGCAAATTTGCTGAATATTTTCGGGCGTAACATTTTCCAATCTATCACGTAGTTCAATTGTCTTGATGATCAAACCAGGACGCATATATTCGGGACAGATTTTGGCAGTCTCTGTCAAAATTTCTTTGAATACGTCCAACTGCAACAACTGCTTTTGTTCAGCTGATAAAGAAAGAGATAAGCGCGTCACTTCCTGCATCGCTTCGCTCAAAAATAACAGCTGTATTTTCTTATTTGTTCGCGATCCAAATTCCCTCTCAGCTCTGTCATAACGTTTTTTTCGTAAATCCATTTCTTTTTGAGGTAATGGTTTTTCATCCGCGGATTTTTTTTCTTCTAGTGACGGATCATCGTGAATAATGGACAATGCTTTATCCGCCGACATTCTTTTTTCCACATCAGTCAAAGTCATTCCATCCATAATAGTGTTAAGCTTTTCAATTTGCTCTGGCTGCAGTCCATTGGTTACTTTAGGAGAAAGATCAGGTTTCTTGATAGAGAGACCCAACAGCCATTCGATGGATGCGACGTCTTTTATCAATGGTTCTGAAAGAGATTTACCACCTATACGAAGATCTTCTCTTTCCGAAATAGTGCTGTCATCCCACAGTTTTCGTAAAATGAGACCTATCGCAAAATTATCATTTCCTGCATCGGCTTTGGCAGCATTAAAATCCCCACCATATTTATTAGCAACCCACATCTCAGGGGCCATCCAGCCGGTAGTTCCTACAATTTGGAATGTTGTCTTCGTATTATCTGTTGCCATTCCCCAGTCGATTACTTTTGCTTTAAAGGGCCGTTTTGACATATCAACTATGATGTTATCAGGCTTGATGTCTCTATGTATTTTTCCAAGCCCATGAAACTCTTTCATCGCTTGCAAAATTGCAATAGTGAGTTCATATCGATCTTGTGCTGACATTTTTTCTTTTAGTACTGCGCTGAGATTTTTGCCCGAAACTTTTTCCTGCACCGCCGCACCGATTTTTTCTCTTGTTTTGCCTATCATTCCTTTTTTCTGATAAGTGCCTTTTTTCGTAGGTAAATATTGACGAGTTTCAGGACTCTCGCGTAATAATATATTTTCTGCTACAAAGTCTTCCTGCCTTGCTATGCGCTCTCTGTCAGTTTCGTCTGATGGTTGTTTTTGAACTTTGATTACTTTACCCTTCCTGGCAGCTCTGTCAGCCTCTTCTCGTTTAGAAAGATAACTGACATATACCATTTGCTTTCCATCTTTTGCGTGTTCCAACTTACCAGGCGAGTCATAAACTTCTCCATAGGCACCTTCTCCTAATTTGCGATCACCAATTTGATAGAGATAGGTGTTGTAACCACAGAGTGCGGTCACAGCAGAAAAGCGTTTGTAATTATCATTATTATTTGTAATGACGACAGTTTGGTCCTCACTAAAAGTAAATCCTTCAGCGAAAAATTTTTGAGACTGTTCCGGCGTTAGAGTTTTAGGTTCTTTATCATTGATCGTTTTAACTGAAACACTGCCATCAGAATTATTTTTAAAATATAACGTTCCTTTTTTCATTGGATCTGGAAATTCACTTCCCGCACCTAGCAAAACAATTTGTTTATTTTCTTTTTTTCTTCTCACCAGTAACTTAGTAAAATAAATCTGATGAATCGTATCACCCTGTCTGACTTGATAGACTTTACCCGGTTCAAATATTTTATCTTTCGTATCTTGATCATTGGTACGCACACGTTTTTCTTCTTGATCGAGAAGTTGTCCGAGCAGGAGAGCGTCCTTAGGTGAAAGCTTAGTTGGATCAAGTTTTTTGGCTCTGAGCTTCTTAAAATTAATAATAGGCATGACCCACCCCATTAATTATTTTTTTATCTATATATCTAGTTTAGATCAAAATTTAATAAAAGATGGGGTTTCGTATAAAGATATGAATAATCAAGATCTTAAATATATATACTTTTGTCATCCTGAACGAAGTGAAGGATCTCCTCATATTTATCGGGAGATCCTTCACTTCGTTCAGGATGACAATTAACTAATTGAATAATATGTCTATTATTACTGACTCAACAAATTGTCAATTGGATTGACAATTTGTTAGAGATCAAAAGATGTAGCGAAAATAGAGTTATAATTGCAGTTAGAAGAAGCAAATAAACGGGGTGGAGGGCTAGATTATGTTTTCAGGCAAGAAATCATCCAAAGAGGTTGAGGTTGATGCTGTAGCTCGAGCATCCTTACAAAAAGTCCGAGAGCTTTTTCAAATATCTACAAAAGACCGTCCTGATAATAAACAAAGCAATGATACTCTAGTCTCGTCATTAAAAAAAGACCTCGAAGAAGCAATACAGAGGCATGACACAACTAAGATATCCAAACTCACCATAGATATGGGTTTGATGGCTAAAGACTTACTGGAAGTCATAGCGGTTGAACACAACGAGCAAATCCTCTCACTTCTTAATTCACTTATGCAGTATGATAGCACGGGTATTGTCGACCAAATTTCCTTAGCGACGAATCAATTGGGTGGATATCTCAACCAAAAAGATCTAAATCTAGAGAAACTTAAAATGTATCTTGATAAACATAAAGAGCTCATACCTGAACTAAAAGGGAAACTTGAATCATGCAAAAAACAGACACACGTTGCTGAAGAAGGAGTTGAACTAAAAAGTCTTAACCCCAAAACTTAAAAACTTAACGGCCGATTCGCCATCAAATAAAAAACTCCGATCAATGCAATAAAGGCAGGGATACCTAACAACCACCACGTCGTAAAATAACAATAATACTTCGCTGGCAAAGAAGTTTTATTCATCGCTGCATGCAGCGCCAAATCACGACAACGCATTTGCAACCAAACAACTGGCAACCAACACATTCCCGCGATCACGTAACCTGCTATCGAGCCGAACACCCACAAGCTTAATAATGAATAGCCTTTCAAATAAACTAAAACAAATCCAGTCAGTGCTTGGATCACACCCGATGTTGCAGTAAAAAGCCAATCCGCTATGACAACTGCAGCAGTCGCCTTCGCAATCAACGCAACATCTTTTTGTAGATTCACATAAAACATATAAAAAGCAGTGCCTAAGCCTGTTCCAAACAAAACTGACGCACTGATGATGTGAAGTATCTTAATCCATGCGTATAACATTAACGCTCACTCTCTAAAGCCATCATAATTAATGTTGCAACGACAATCGGAATATTTTTTGCGATCGGCGCAAACGGATGCAGCCAAAAATTCGGGAGTAAAATAGAAATAACAATCGTATACATCACAACAACAGTGCATTGCAAAAATCCAGTGAGCAACAAGCGATAATTCAATAACGTCGCAAGTCCCAACAAAATATCGAGTACGCTAAAAAAATATAAAACAAAAGATTGTAGAGAAACAGGAATATTCGCTTGATTCATTAAATCAAAACTCATGGGTGCCGAGATCGGCAACACGCTAATGATTCCTGAAAATATCCAGATAAAAGCAATACTCAAACGCAACAACGGACGCAGAAAAAATAATCTGGCATGCCAACGATCTTGCACACTGCTCACCATGCCATTTAATCCTTGGGTAAAACCGCGTGGCTTCAGCTGCGTTATTTTTTCTAAATTTTTTATTTCAGCTTCACTCGCAATGTTATCCACCGTCATCATTTTTACGCCTGTTTCACTCAATGGCGAATTCGGTAATAAATTCCCGATTTTTGCGCCGATTTTTATAAATAAATCGGGTACGGAAAAAGTGAATGCTTTACGAAAGCCTAGCCAGGAACGCAATTTAAGCAACAGATTTTTTGCGGAAAGTTGTTCTTCGCCAACAGCCGTCAGTAATTGTTTGCCGTGAAGCAATAATGATTTTTCAACGATACAGGTTAAATCATCTACGTGCACAGGTTGTTGCAATTGAGTTGCTTTACCTGGCAATGGGATTACAAAAGGAAAACCTGCCAAGCCACGAAATAACGAAGAACCGCCATACGAGCCTTTTCCATAAACCAATCCTGGGCGAATAATCGTCGAATCAATCGCGAGGGTTTGCAAATACTCATCCAGCGCTAATTTACTTTTTGCATACGGCACATCGACTTTATCCACTCCCAGCGCTGAAATTTGAATTATTTTTTTTATGCCGCGCAGCACGCAAGCATCAAACAATGCCTTGGGTGCGTCATAGTGAATATTCCACATTGTTTTTTCTTTGGCTGTCTGAAAAACACCGACGCAATTGATGACAGCATCTACATCATTCAAATGCTTTAGCCAATGATCTGGCGTGATCGCTTTGGTAAAATCTACTCTGAAAACTCGCGAGTGCGGAACATTCTCTAATAACTGATTATGCACACACGCAATGATCTCATGATTAGCAAGCGATAATCGCGCGATAATTTCTCTTGCAATAAAACCATTCGCACCCGTTATCAAAATACGCATCGTGTTATTTCCTAAATAAAAATTCAAACCCAGTGCTTTGCATGACTGCATCATGAATGATGATAAGAAAAGTTAAAATCATCACGCTATTTAAAATATAAAAAGTTTTGATCGAGAAATAGAATTTTTTTATGATGACTGTTGCTAACCATAAAAAAATTAAAAAACCAAACGCATGATACGCCACAAAAATCCACGGCACAGCTAACGTGAAGTGACCTGCAGAAACCAGATAAAATGACGTTACCAATTGAATCAAAATACAAAAGAAAATAATCGCATCGCCAAAATAACTTGCCCGGATGGAATAATCAATTAAAGAGCGATCTTGTTGTTGGTAACTGCGTGCAATATAAAAAAATTGTGCGATGATAATTCCGAAAAAAGAAACTCCACAGAGCACATGCAAAAATTTAATGATTGGAAACATAAAGCTTATCCCACAATGCAAAGAAATCTGGACAGGTTTTTGTGACACATTCAGCGCCTTCAATTTCCAATCCGTTGACGCGCAACCCAATAATCGACAGCGACATAGCAATGCGATGATCATTATGCGCATGCACCAAAGCACCGCGTGGTTCGCTCGGATAAACTCGAATCCAATCCGGTCCCTCCTCCACCTTCACATTTAATTTTTCTAATTCTTCACGCATCACGGTAATTCGATTAGATTCTTGCAAGCGAGTGTGACCGATATTCGTGATAGTTGTTGGTGTTTTTGCGAAAGGTGCAATAGCAGCTAATGTCATAAATGTATCTGAACCTGCACGCATATCCACATTTACGCCTTGCAATTCAGTCGGACCTTTGATGGTTAAACCATCTGTAGTTTCGATAATTTCACAACCCATTTTTTGTAAGGTTGTGAGAAAACGAATGTCACCTTGTTTCGAGTTTTTTACATCGACCGCTTGAATGGTAACTTGCCCGGCTGTCACAGCAGCCGCTGCAAAAAAATAAGAGGCCGTACTTAAATCCGGTTCAACGACATAATCACGTGCGACATATCGCTGTGGCACTGGAATAAAAAAACGTTCCTGATGCATGCGTCGCACTAACACACCAAATTCACCCATCATGGCGCAGGTCATATCAACATACGAGGCACTGACTAATCGAGCGGTTTTGATCAAGAGCGGCGATTGCGCAAAAGGTGCAACCATTAACAACGCAGAAATAAATTGTCCCGTTTCCGATCCATCAATTTCAATTTCGCCGCCTTCTAATCCTTCGCTTCCTGTTAAGATAAACGGCATGTTTTTCGCATTTTCTGGCGTAACACTCGCGCCCTGCACGCAAAGTGTTTTGAGTAATAATTCGATTGGACGTTCGCGTAACCGAGCTGAACCATCAAAAGTAAATTTGCCCGGCGAAGAAGCACACGCTGCCAATAAAAATCGCGCGACGGTGCCCGCCTCCGCACACCAGATTATCGCTTCCGTTTTTGGAAACCGGCCAGAGCAACCGCCCACAATGCAGGTTTTAGTGGTTTCATCAAATTGCAGCATGACGCCTAAATTGCGTAATGCATTGATAAAAGCAGTTGTATCATCACTGACTAAGACACCAGAAATTTCCGAAACACCATCCGCTAAAGCAGCCAATAACAACGCCCGGTTCGTGATACTTTTAGAACCTGGGATCGTGATGCGTGCCTCGATGGGCTTATTTATTGTTTGAATGTGTCGCGTCATGACTGAATTTACCCTAAAATCGACTGATATAAGTATATATCATTACGGTGCTACATGAAGAAAAAAAATCTTGATCTTGCGACTATCCACGCGCTTCATCAATCAGGTCAGTTTGATGATGCGGAAAAGGGTTATTTAGCTTATTTACGGAAAAACCCGCGGGAAATCGAAGCATTACATGGATTAGGAATTCTTTATGCGCAACAAGAAAATTTTGCCGATGCGACTCAGTATTTTGAATCGGCACTCAAACTTCAAAAAAATAATCGCGTATTAAATTTGCATTTGGCGAATGTGTTAAAAATTCAAGGTTTATTCGAGAAAGCTGCGGATGTTTTAACAAACACTCTGAAGATAAATCCGGATTATATTCCGGCATTAAATAATTTAGGTACAATTTATTATGCCCAGGGAAAATTAGATCTTGCGATAGAAACATATCGCCAGGTTATTCAAAAACAACCGGAATATATCGATGCGTATTATAATTTAGGCTTAGCTGAAACAAAGAAAAATCAATTTGCTGATGCCATAAAAACATTTCAAACTTTATTAGAAAAATCACCCGATCATTTCGCTGCGCGTTTTCATTTGAGCTGTGTATTCATGCAGCAAGACAACCTCACTGATGCATTAAGAGAATTTTTAGTAATTGAAGAAGCACAGCCATTTCATTTCGAAACTCAATCAAACATTGCCACTTGTTATTTGAAAAAAGGCGCGCTGGATGAAGCAAAAAAACATTATTTAAAAGCGCTGGAAATTTCTGATAAAGATCCGCAGATTTTATTTAATTTAGGTGTCATCAACATGCAACAAGGTAATGTGGATAATTCGATTCAATATTATCAAAAAACCGTGCAGATTCAGCCTGATTTATTTGCTGCGCATAATAATTTAGGCGTTGCCTTTCTTGCTAAACAACATCCTGCTTTTGCGCTGCAGCATTTTAAAGAAGCCGCGCGTTTACAACCGGAAAATCAGGCGATCCAATATACGGTGACGATGTTGTCACAAAATCAGCGTTTGCTCGCGGCACCGACGGATTATGTGAAATCTTTATTTGATGCGTACGCCGACCATTATGAACCGCATTTGTTAAACGCGCTTGATTACAAAGTCCCTGCGCATTTGTATGAAGCGTTGCTGAAAACACGAAATCCTGCAGCAAACAGTTTAGATATTCTGGATTTAGGCTGTGGCACGGGATTGTGTGGAATTCCATTTAAAAATTTAGCGAAATCGTTAACTGGCGTTGATTTGTCAGAAAACATGTTGGCGGTCGCTCAGGAAAAAAATATTTACGATACGTTGAGCTGCAATGAGCTTGATAGTTTTCTGGCACAGCAATCTGCTGCGTATGATTTGATTTTAGCAGGCGATGTGTTGGTGTATGTCGGCGATCTGGCTGCCATTTTTCAACATGCAAAAACAGCATTGCGTGAAGGTGGCTTATTTATCTTTAATGCTGAAATCGCGGATGAGGTTGATTACAAGATGAATCAATCAGGGCGGTTTTCACATCAGAAAAAGTATCTGGATCAGTTGGCAAAAGAGAATGGTTTGAAAATCGCAAATTATCAAGTAATTGAAACACGTATGCAAAATAATGTGCCCGTGGCGGGGCATTTGTATGTTTTGCAATCTATTTAACGCTTTGATTGTATTGTTAATTTAACAATCGCTTTCATTTTGTACATTTTTTTGCTAATATATTCAGATAATTAATTATACTAGCAGCATCTCGAGGTTTATTCATTTATGGTGACAATTACATCGCCTGCACTCTATTTTCAAAAAATTACTAACGCTCGTGCCGAAGATGCCAAATATGCTGAAGAGCACAAAGGGTTGGCTGCATTAAAAACCGCAATCGAAACTTCTTTAAGTCTACCAGGAAGTCTTAGTGCATATTTGAGTGATCTGTCGACTCAGGATAAATCACGTTTACTCAAAGCTTTTTTGCTAAATAATCAAGATGAAATTAGAGAAATGCTTTTTGAGCCCATCAAACAAATCTACCCAAATCTGGAAAGAACACCCAATGCGTTGAGATATCTTGTCGAATTATCTTCTGCTGATGAAGATAATTTCCAATACTTAAGTGGTACAGTATTAGCGATAACTTCAGTCATGCTCTCTGATTTAGATATAAAAAATAAAGCCTATGTAGTTAAAACAGCAATGCAACTCATTCCCGATACACAGCTTTCAATATCAGCAAAATTTTCGCTGGTTCAATCCATTGATAATAATATCTCGCGTGAAATCGATGAATATCTCGATGATTATGCTTATACAGCATTACTTCCAATTTTAGATGCCAACAAATTTAAAGGTAATATTTCTAAAAAAGAATATGCTGCCATATGTGAGAATAAAAATTTAGATATTTCTGAATTTATCATATGTACCTTGGGTGTACTGCAATCTTATACGAGCGGACTGCCAGCTGCAATAATTTATCTTAATGAAATACGTCATTTGTACGATACATTGAATTATGACGGTGCGTTGGTAAAATTTAAAATTTATTGTGGCAAATTTAGGGATTTAATCGGTGAATCGCTAGCAAACCTAATTTTGAATAATCCAGTCATGCTTGATGCGCCCCGTTATAAAAAGCCCACTGTGAATGAAAATTTTGTAAGAAGATATTACGAAAATCTCTTAGCGCAACTTGCCACAAATGAGATCGTACTAGCGAAAGTAAATAAAATTTCAAGTTTTTTAATCGGCATAACTGCTTCTAGTTTAGAAGAGCTACCAGGACTCATCTCCGCTGCAACCATGAAAAAAACAGACAAACTCATGAAAAGACATAGCAAACATACTGCGGGTATGCTGCGCCTTCATAGTCGAGATAGAGTAAGTAGAGGTAGCTTCACACCTAAATTCTCCGAATTAAAAAGCGCGACGGGCGATACTGTTTTTAGCCAAAATCCTGGTGTAATGGCTTCGAACCAACCCAATTTTTTTGATGCTACAACGCCTGAAAGTATACGAAACAAAACAGTCGATCAATACACTGACGCTGGTGAAACAAATCCATTGGATCCAAAAAAATTCAGTGCTTATGCTGCATCGATTTCAGGTCATGCATTTTATCTCATCGCCCTTCTTGAAGAATACATGGAAGTTAACAAATTCGATCCTTGCCTGGAAGATGATATTAATGAATATGTAAAGGCCGTTATCTTAGGTTATATAAATCTCAGCTTTCACACCTATTTAGAAATGGTTGAGTCTTTCGAACAACCTCACATAGTAGCCGTATTCAAAAGTTTTAATGTAACACTTGATCTGACATGGTTACCAAGAATCGTAGAACAAGCCACACTCGATACTCAGGAATATGCAAAAACACTCTGTTTGAAACAATCAGTCATGGCTGAAATTAAAGCTCTGAAAGAAGAAACGCTGAGACCAAAATTTGAAATTGATACAAAAGCACGTGCAATGCTTATGTCACACATTACTTACGCAAAAAGTCAATTAGACAGCAACATAGATAAAGCGCAATTATTCAAACAAATGCATTTCCACAAAAAAGAAATAAAGATACTTGCAGATAACGCAATTAAAGAATTGATAACCTTAGAGAAAGAAGCAAAACAAACTGGAAATGATAAACTTCCTAGCCTAGCTAAAAAGTTCGATGCAATCATTGAAAAGCTACGGGTTGGTAACTCAAAAATTCATTATTTAGGCGTAGCAGGTGGAAATTTAGGAAGAATAATTCATAACATTAGTTTATTAGCTGCGGAAGATAACACATTAATAATGGCCTTAGAAAAACAAAACTCGTTATTAAGGAAACTCAAAAACCGCGGACGTTAATTTTTGCGCAAACAGGATGACATTAAAGTGTTATTTATGATACATTTTACTTAAATTGTGTACGTTAAAGGAATGCCATGAAATCACATCGCCTGCTTTCAATTATTCTTTTTAGCCTAATCACAATCCTGCTGACCGCCTGCACCAACACGAATTATTCAAGCAAACCTCTCAAATATGATTTACTCGGAGAAAACTGGATCCCACAAGTTAATTTAAATTCGACGCTGTGGACGCGCGGTGCAGACAAATGGTTTTTTACCGGTGAGCCCAATGAACTCGAACGCGCGGCCAACACCGCTATGCCCGATAAAGCAATGACGATCATTGCAGTCAAAGTACCGCAATTTACCGATGTCACCGTGCAAGGTTGTTTCCAGGTACAAATTGATGGCGGGCAAGATCACAATAGCGTCTTTATTTTAGGCGCGAATGATGCCGTGCGTGGTACGGTCGTTCAAGTTTCTGGTAATAAAATTTTAATTGCGCAACGAAATGATGATAAGTCGCAGACGGTTGATTTTAGCAAAGTGATTGTTCGCATTGGCATACACAACTTGCGTAATTTTACGGTCGGTGGTGGCGCTACAGTGGAAGGTCATAATGTCATGAGTAATGGCTTGATTATTCGCTCGACAAATCCCGGCAACACGTTGTTAAGTGGCAACATGAAAGTGTTGAATATCACAAACATGGGATCAGGCACGATATCGATTCTGGGTTCGAATACGCCTTGTCTTGACATCAATTCGCTAGGTGGCGGCACGGTGAATGTGTGTGGTCGGATCGGTATTCGTAACATTAATACCAAAAATGGCGGCGCAGTGAGTGTGATTGGTGCGGACAGTAAATCGCTCACGGTGAATGCGGAAGGTGGTTTTATTTCCGTTGCAGGGTATGTGAATTTACGGAAAATCACGGCGTCAGGTAACAGTTGTGTGCTTATGTATTGGGTGAATAGTAATGGAGCTTATATTTTCGCGCGTGATTCAGCGACCGTTGGATTAGCTGGTAATGCATTGATGGAAAATATTAGTCTCAGCCAGAATGCACGGTTCCTGGGGCAATATCTGCATGGCGGCAATATCTTTGTGCAAACACAAGATAATGCGCATGCCAATGTGTCGACGAATCAGCGCTTGTTTGCATCAGCTGGGGATACGAG
>CAZAXX010000038.1:0-22557 GCA_964489265.1 uncultured Coxiellaceae bacterium | reverse complement strand
AGCCCGCGTTTTACTCCATTCCCAGATGTCGTCCACTTAAGATCATTGCGGTCAACCGTCGGTGTTAATACATAATTATCCGTCGTTAAAATATTTTCCCAATTCGTCGGCGTGACTGTGATAACACCATTTTTCACCGTCACACTCGCAATCGAACCTTGCGGTGTCTTTATGTCAGCAGGGATATGATGAACACCACCATCACAGCCATCTAACTTATCCAAATCACGAAAACATAACGTAACCGTTTCTTTTAACGTATTGGCAGCCTGAATAATTTCCTCATAGTGCGATCGCACGGCAAAGTCGCGATAGGCATGAAACGCACAAATTCCCAAAACACTCACCACACCCAATGCAATCATGACTTCTGTAATGACAAATCCTTTTAGTTTTTTCATTATCATCTCCGGGAAATATTGATAATGCCTTGCTACTCTCCTGATTTAACTACGCCAGACAGCAACACGCCTCGAAATAAGATATTCCGAGGCGTGTCTTGAAACGTATAACAAGCAAACTATTTTTTCTTCGCTTTAGATTTACGTTTCTTTTTAGTCTTTTTAGGAGCTGCTTTTTTCTTTCCAGCAGCGACACCATCTTTATATGCTTTAGCAATTGCTTTTTTCAATGCTGATTTGTGCGCTTTTTTCAGAGCGGCAACTTTTGCTTTAATAGCTTTTACTGCTGCACCTGCTTTTTTTGCTCCTGCTTTTTTACCCTTTTTCTTGCGTGCTACCATGAGTATCTTCCTTTTAAGTTAGTAACAGAAGATATGATACAACATAAAAAAAAATTTTTACATATTTTTCAGCAAGTTCCCTAATTCTTAACTCAGCAACGGGAAAATTATTTTTGTGAAATAGTTTTTAAGCCGGTGACTGGATTCATTTCAAGAATAAGTTTATGCGGATTTAACTCAGCAATAAGCTGCTCGTCATGTGTAGAAAACACTATAATTTTAGAGGTTTTATGCATATTTAAATAATTTATTAAAACATGCCGCGATGCTTGTTCCAATGCGTTTGTTGGTTCATCTAGGATTAAAATGGAAGGATCACCAAGCAGAGCGGCAATGGCCATAAATTTTTTCTGCGTACCTAATGACATGTCACGAAATTGCATATTCCAATATTTCTCTAAGCTAAATTCTGAAATTAATTGCTTGAGTGCATCGGTGAGTTTTGCCTTTTTTACCGCACAAATGAAATTAATAAACTCGTGCCCAGTAATAAATGGATAGGCCATTGTGACATCCGGAAGATAACCTAACTGCCTTTTTGCTTTGACAGATTGCTTTTCTAAATCAATTCCATTTAATTTTATGCTGCCTTTATCACAGGAAATTGCGCCAACCAGAATGGAAAGCAATGTCGTTTTCCCGATTCCATTTGGACCTACAATTGCTGTACTCCCAAGCGGGAAATCGCAGGAAAAATCATGAAAAAGTGTTTTACTTGCGAATGTTTTCGATATGCCAGATATTTGTAAACTCAATGGATTCATAGCCAATGTCCCACACAATTAAGCAGCAGAATTAAGTAACCAACCAAAACAGCGATTGAAATAAATGTTCCCTGGCGCGGAAAAAGATTTTGGGTATAACAAAGAATAATGCTTAACGGAATTGTCAAAACATATAGTTGCAGAGCGCCTAACCAGGTAATTTTTTGCTGGACTATTAGTATTGAAATAAAGGCCATGCTGAAAACAAGAAACACCAGCATGATCGTCAGGTAATCGAGCCAATACCAAATTATTTTATGACGTGGTAATGAATGATAATACATTATCATCGGCTGCCGCGCTTCGCTCAGCGCTGGGAATAAACCACTGACAGTCAACAGCATCACGGAGAGTACGATAAGCGCGCAGGGCATAATATACGGCGTTTCGCCGACAATAATGATACCGCAGCCAAATCCAATGACGACACAAGACAACCCTAACCGACTCAGTAATTTCAATGGATGCTTACGCAGGAGAACGGCAAATTGGATTGCGAGCAATGGAAAATAATTTGATATGAAATGATTGAAGCGTTTTTTGTATGTATTAATCCAGTGAAAGTTTAGCGGGTGGTGCAAACAAGTTAATTGCAGCGCTAAAATGCTAACAATTAAAATAAGGCAGCGTAGATAGTCTACCGAAGTAATATTTTTTTTGGAAAATAAAATAATGATGAATGGAATCCATAAAATATTATTGGCGACAATTAACATCAAACCATCCACTAAACGTAGTATCCGTTTACTGATAGGCAATGTTTCGAAAAAATGTCCCACGCTTGCAGGCTGAATTGCATCTCTCTGGATACTCATCCAACCGAGATAAATGCCCTGCACAATCAATATCGCTACAAGAAACTGCCAATTGAATGTCGCTGGCTGAATCACCGCTAAAATAGGTTGGGTAATAATGGCAATTAGCACGCTGGCACTGGGAATAAAAATAGCGATTAAAAAAATCAGTGCGTGTTTAAAACGGATTAATTTACCCAGCATGGTTTGCCGGTACCAGCGTAAACGAAATTTGAGTAAGGGAAGAATGAGGGACATGAGGTTATTCTAAAAATGTAGGGGCGGACCTATGTGTCCGCCCTGACTTTACAATTAAGGCTGCAAGGCGGACACACAGGCTTGCCCCGGTATGTTTGTGGCCGGGGTCCGCCCCTACAACCACATTAAAACTTCCTAGCACTAGCCAACGCCGAATTTACAAATATACTTTTACGCGCATTCAACGCCACTTGCAAACCATCATCCACAACCAATGATACGTTAGTTAACGTCGTTTCACTCTGCGGCGCAGTCGTTCCGCCCGTCCATCTTACTTTAAATGATAACGTTCCATGCTTTGCGTCATAAACAGGATTGCTTAATTCTAAAATATAATTTGGCGGATTTTTTCCTCCATTGATTGGCACACCTGCTAATGCCGCCGTGGGTTTACTAGTACTAAAGATATTTTTGCCATGCGCCCAGTCTTGGATAATATCTGCGGTTGTTGATAACGATGTTTTTCGTGCAATGCCACCCGTAAATTTAGTGATATAGGGCTCTACATTTTGCAACGTGAGTAGCATTTCTTTGTGATTGAGTTTGCTTAAAATCGCTGCGTGGGAATTGATAATAAATAACGAAGCAGCCACATTCACTTTTGTTTCGGGTTGATCGATAAGAATCATTGGATCTGTTGGAATAACTGCGTAAGCGCTAGTAAAACCGAGTAAACCTACTGCAACAGCAAACGAGATTGCACTGAGTCGTCTATACATTGTAGTTTTCCTTAAAATGAATGCATCCATTTATGTATTTTGGAATAAATTTTGGATAAAGTATACTACCTTTTAGACGGCGACGGTCGTGGAGTTTCCTGTTCAGAAGGTTTAATTTCATGGGCAAGCTTATTTTTATTTTCAATAGCACGCACCTGACCTAAGAGATTTTCCAGTTGTCCTACTAATTTGGCTTGTTGGTTTGTCGATTCTTCAATACTAGACATACGTTTGGAATGATTGCCATGTAGCTCAGACAAAGCTGCTTGATTCTCATCTATCAATTTTCGAAAAACATCCGATTCGAGGCCTGTCCTCACCATGCGGTTAATTTCCCAACCCTTTAATTCCGCGAGAAGCTCAGGATTTTTTGAAAAATCTAAATTCTTCAAGCACAACTCTCTAAAATTACGCAAAAAGCTAGCATAACCCATAAAACTAATATCTAAATGAAGCTTCTGAACTGGAGCTGCCACTTCCTGAATGGCATTTCTCTTCGCCTCAGCTGGAGACTCACCTTTAATTTCCCTCTGTCGTTGATTTTCTAGCGCTTCCTGACGCAACTGTGGGATGCGCAAGAAATCATGTGCTTCTGGATGATGTTTCAATTGCTTTCTTAAGACTTCTTCCTGTTCTTCTCGAAGTATTTTAACTTCATCTTGGAAAGCTGCTTTGTTTTTTCCACCTTTTAATTCTAATGTATCCACTAATGTATTCATCTTCGTCGTTATTTCTTTGATTTCTTTATTATCTTTAAATATTTCCTTTGCTCTCTTCGCAGTAGCTTCAGCTTGTTGCTTAACAAGTGGCTTCCAAGTTTTTTCATGCCACGTTTCCATTTCCTGCAACAAAATATTATGTTGCTGCATAGCAGCTTGTAATTCACTAACCGTCGATCCTAGATCTTTTAACAAGTCTTTTAATAATTCTTTATTAAACTCCGGGTCTTCATCAGGAATAACATCTACCACTCCTTTTGCATCTAGCGCATAACGAGCTTGCATGTCTCGCTCATATTTTGCAATATCTTTTAATATTTCCTCTGCTCGTACGACTTTGCCTTGTTCTTCAGCTATTGCGTATTCTGCTAACATTCTGTGACACTTTTTCAGTCCTTCAGCTACATCAATTGCCACAAAAAAATTTTCATTGTCTATTTTTCTCTGTAACATTTTTTTTAGTGATTCATAAGCTTTATTAAATTCAGGGTCTTTGCACAACTCATCAATTAACGGCTTATCTGCCTTGCGAATCGTTAAAATTGCAGCTTGTGCAGGATCTAAATCGACGTAGGGATTCATTGTATTTCTACCTCTGTAGTGTCTTATATTTATCATTATACTCGATTTTGGCTCAAAGTTTCCCTAAATAAATAGACCCTATTATAAAAAAATCGCATAATACCAAAAATTTTTTAAGATTAAACAACTTAGTTACGGAGAACCCATAAATGCTACAAACAAAAAAAATCGAATATCGCGATGGCGAAGTCATTTTAGAAGGTTATTGCGCCTATGACGATGCAGGCCCCCAAAGAAAACCCGCTGTGTTAGTAGCCCATGATTGGTCAGGACGTAACGATTTCGCGTGTCAAAAAGCCGAAAAATTAGCTGAGTTAGGTTATGTTGGATTTGCATTAGATATGTATGGCAAAGGGATTATTGGTAAAACGAAAGAAGAAAAAACCGCTTTGATACAACCTTTAGTAACAGATCGTAATAAATTACGTCAGCGCATCTTAGCCGCATTGGATACCGTTTCAAAATTAGAATACGTGAATACAGCAAAAATGGGCGCGATTGGATTTTGTTTTGGTGGTTTGTGTGTGTTGGATTTGGCACGCGCTGATCGAGATGTGCGTGGTGTTGTGAGCTTTCATGGCTTGCTTAATGCACCAGAGAACACACCAACCAAATCGACGCGCACCAAAATGTTAGTGCTACATGGCTATGATGATCCCATGGTTCCACCTGAACAAGTTGCCGCTTTCGAAACTGAAATGACAAATGCAAAAGCGGACTGGCAAATATATACGTATGGCAACACCATGCATGGTTTTACAAATCCACAAGCAAATGATCCAGGATTTGGAACTGTTTATCACAGCCTTAGCGATAAACGCTCCTGGACCGCAATGAAAAGTTTTTTTGAAGAAATATTCGCATAAAAAGCTAGCACGGAAACGATTTGAATCGATTCCGTGCAGTCTTAAGTTTTTCTTAATCTTTCTGTACTAACATGATTTGAGGAATGTTAGTTAAACGGAAGGAGTCCTTATATGGCGGGTTATTCAGCACCTGAGCTTGAACACATTACTCAAGCGATCCAACATCTCATCGATAATTATAAGGAAACCACTGGCTACATTTTTGGTACCCGCGCTATACGTCCTCTTCAAATTAACCTGTTGAAATCTTTAATGGCTCAAGCTGCCTCCATTGACAATGCGCATGAAATTCTAGTGGGAGCCTGTATTTATATTTATGCTGCAACGGGTTCGGAATGGACGATGAGCAGCCAGCTTTATACATTTGCAAAACAGGCGCTGCGTCTTGATGAAAAAAATGTATTGGATCATGAATCACAATTTCTCTATCTTGACACTTTCCTGACTTATTTACAAAAAACTGCTGCGGATCCCACTTTATTTGCTTCTGCACTCGCCGTCACCCAACAAGCAAAAGCAAATTTAGACCCTAAAATTACTACGCTTTGCAATCGCTTGCCAACCTCACGCGCCTTACGTGAAAACTTCCGTAACCTACCACAGTATTACGAAGAAAAATGTGCAAATGATTCATATCTTTCAACATTATTATCTTATGTAAGGATAGGTGGACGTAACCCAAAACACAAAGAAGCTGTCCAATTCGTAAAAATTTTAGATGAAAGATGCACTCAATTCACAAGCGGTGCACCAGTAGAAACACCAAAAGATTATTTTATTCGTTTTGGTGCCTTAATCAAAATCATGTATGACATCGAGCAAAGTTGTTATTTACGTCCTAAGAGCGAGCTTTATCAAGAAGCCTGCCGCATCACGAATCTGAATTCCACGAATGAGTTATGTTTTGAATTAAAAGAAGAAGATCTTTCGGCATTGGATAATATGATTTGCCAAGATGTCGTGACACCGCAAGAATTAGACTTTTGGAAAAAAAATAATGTTAATAAACTTACGCTAGATACAATTAAAGATGAAATTGTGACGACGCGTGCAGCCCTCATAAAAGAAAAAAAAGGTGTTCTCACAACAAGCCCTGCCTTTAATCAACTCGTGAATAGTAGTACAGACTGTCTGACTACGACTATCACCCGATCAGGTGTCGTGTTTGCCGTCGTTGAACTCGCTGGATTTATGGTGAGCACCAATGTGAGTGTTGAAGCCATGCTCCTCGCTGCGACACCCGCAAATGCAGTGATTTTAATGGGTTGTCTCTGGGCACTCAAAACAATGCGCACTGGCGCAAGCTCGTTGCTCGCGAGTTATTGTGCTCCCTATGTTTCTCCTATTGTGACGTTACCATTTAAAAAAGCATTTTCCAGTCACCCTTTCTTTGCAAAATCCGCAACCGCACAGGATGTGGCAGCAGAAGATTTTGCACTCATCACCGCATTATATAAATCACCCGTCTGTACTCAAGACGAAAAAAGAAAACTGGCTATGCTATTTGATTTAGAACAACCAGAACAACTGAGAATAACCGATCAAACAGGAAAATTATCCCCGCGTGCGCAGGGATAATGGACATTATTTTTTAGCAGATACACGAATATCAGAAATATATAACAATAAACTACGGCCATCTGCCTCTTCTACAAATTTATAGCCACCGCCATGACAGCCGGGTCCTGACATCGTCACTTTAGGAATGCCGGGCGAATAAGATGCAATGTTAAAAGCGCAGTCATTTTGCCCAGTAAAGACCACATTGAATGTGCTAGATGGATCGATCGGTGCGAATGTTACACCATAACGCTGGCTTTTTTGATGTGCTGGTAATGCTGTGTGATCAACAAGATTCGGCGTAAAATAAACATTACCAACACCTTGTTGCAGACTGATTGAAGCATCTTTATCAGATTGATTTTCCATTTTCACATAAAAGTGCGGCTCATCTTTGTTAACTAAACCTGCTTCAGCATTGATAGCTGTTAAACTGACAACAGCAAGACTTCCAAGTACGATAAAGTTTTTCAGCATAATAAATCCTTTATAAATTTAAAAAAACGTCATCAATTTAAAGGATTGTATGGCTTGTTGTCCATTGTCGATGATGAATATCTTCAACTGATTGTGCGGTGGCAAACGCTGATTGATATTCCGGATGCGCAGCAAAATATTCCAAATGAAAAACATATTCGTGCGCACGATGTTGTAACATGATTTTTTGTTTTTGCTGTTGCAAGTCAACTGAAAACGATGTAAGCGGTACAAACAATCCTTCGCCCAACGCTTTGATAATCGCTTCTTTGCCTGCCCATAAATGATAAAACGCTGTTATTCTCTGATCTTCTGGTAACTTAGATAATTCTCGACATTCATCCTGACTAAAAAAACGTTCAGCAACACCATCACTAAAACGAGGTTCGATTTTTTCTATATCAACACCTATTTCCGCCTGAGTCGTGAAAGCATAAACTGCCATGTCATGTGAATGTGATACATTAAATTGCAAATCAAGCGGATTATCCTGTAAATACGGTTTGCCGCGTTCTCCCTGCAGAAACACGATATCACTAGCAGAACGTTCCGTGTATAACTGCAAAATCTGGCGTAATACAGCACGTGCAATGATAAAACGTTGGCGATGTTCCTCAAAACGAAAGCGCAGAGCGCGATTCATTTCATCAGCACTCAAAATCCGTGAAAATTGCTCGACATGCGCAAGTAACTCTGGCACAAATACCCACCAAAGATGTACGCTATGTTTCTTAATAAAAAATTCGTTTTCCATGGAGAAGATTATGGCCTCAATTACATTACAAGGAAAGCCCTTCCATACCGTTGGTGATTTACCAAAAGTTGGCAGCCAAGCGCCTGATTTTACATTGACTAAAATGGATTTAGCCGACATTAACTTAAAAAGTTTCCAGGGCAAAAAAATAATCTTAAGTATTTTTCCCAGTGTTGATACAGGAACCTGCGCTAACGCGGAACGACATTTTAATGAACGAGCTAATCAACTACATAATACTGTCGCACTCTGCGTTTCTGCTGATTTACCGTTTGCGCAAAAACGTTTTTGTGCCGCGGAAGGCTTAGAGAATATTATTCCTGCTTCTACATTCAGACACCCAGAATTCGGTAAACTTTATGGCGTTGCTTTTGCAGATGGTCCCTTACTTGGATTATTATCACGATCTGTTGTAGTGATTGATGAAAAAGGCAAAATAATCTATACCCAGCAAGTACCAGAAACAACAAACGAACCCGATTTTGATGCAGTATTTGCTGCGCTATCTTAAAGGCTTTGTTATGGAATACTTTCATTACCATGAAAATACGCTTTATGCTGAAGAAGTCAGTCTGCTTGATATCGCTGAGCTCTATGGCACACCTTGTTATGTTTATTCCAAAGAAGCTTTAATTCAAAATTGGAAAACCTTTGATAATGCCTTTGCCAAACATGCACATCGTATTTGTTATGCAGTCAAAGCCAATTCCAATCTCGCTATTTTGCATTTATTTGCGAAGCTTAACTCTGGTTTTGATATTGTTTCTTTAGGTGAATTGGAGCGCGTGCTCAAAGCCGGTGGTGATCCCAGCAAAATTGTTTTCTCTGGTGTTGGCAAAAAACCCAATGAAATTATTCGCGCACTACAGGTTGGAATTTATTGTTTTAATGTAGAATCGCCCGCAGAACTCGAGCGCTTAAATGAAATTGCTGCATCACAAAATAAAATTGCGCCGATTGGTTTGCGCATCAATCCCAATATTGATGCACGCACACATCCTTATATTGCAACCGGTCTAAATGAAAATAAATTTGGTATTGCTTATACCGATGTTCTCGCGATTATCGAAAAAATAAAATCGTTACCACATTTAAAACTGATTGGTATTGGTAATCACATTGGTTCACAACTCACAGAATTAAGCCCTTTTGTTGAAGCACTTGATCGACTATTAGAATTGGCTGATCAACTTATGCAAGATGGCATTCCCTTAGAGCATATCAATATCGGTGGCGGATTAGGTGTAAATTATCAACATGAAACACCGCCTTCCATTCGCGAATACGCTGACACATTAATAAAAAAATTGGCGCATTATTCACAAGAAATTATTTTAGAACCAGGGCGTGCTATCGTCGCGAATACAGGTATTTTGTTGACATCAATTGAATATTTGAAATTTACCCAACACAAAAATTTTGCCATCGTTGACGCTGCGATGAACGATTTGTTGCGTCCTGCGCTTTATAACGCATGGCATCTTATATCACCGGTCATACTTCAAAAAAATCAGCCAGAAAAAATGTATGACATTGTGGGTCCCGTTTGTGAATCCGCTGATTTTCTCGGCAAAGAACGTTCGCTTGCCATTCAGGTCGGCGATCTGTTAGCAATCCAATCTGCTGGTGCTTATAGTTTTAGTATGAGTTCAAATTATAATTCTCGTCCACGGGTGGCGGAAATTATGGTCGATGGTAAGCAAATTAATTTAATTCGTGAAAGAGAAACCATTGACGATTTATTTATGCATGAAAGAATGATTTAGATAGGGATTTAAATAAGGATTTATTTTTTATGGATTTTACTCTCTCCGAGGAACAACGCTCATTTCAAAATGTAGCGCGTGAATTTGCAGATAACGAAATGGCGCCTTTTGCAAAAGAATGGGATGAGAAACATATTTTTCCCATTGATACATTAAAAAAAGCAGCAGCACTCGGACTTGCTGCAATTTATGTGCGGAATGATGTGGGTGGTACCCAGCTTTCACGTTTAGACGGCGCACTTATTTTTGAAGAACTCGCAACTGCATGCCCTTCAACGGCTGCTTATCTCACTATTCATAATATGGTTGCCTGGTTAATTGATACGTACGCTGATAACGAATTGCGCCAATACTGGTTGCCAAAATTAGCCAGTATGGAAATTCTCAGCAGTTATTGTTTAACTGAACCAAGCGCTGGATCGGATGCTGCATCTTTAAAAACAACAGCGGTGCGTGATGGCGATCATTATATTTTAAATGGCACAAAAGCATTTATTTCAGGTGGTTCTGTCAGTGATTTGTATGCATGCATGGTACGCACCAGTGAAGCGGGACCTAAAGGCATCAGTTGTTTACTCATTGAAAAAAATACGCCGGGTTTAAGTTTCGGAAAAAAAGAAATTAAACTGGGCTGGCACAGCCAACCGACGACGATGGTATTTTTTGAAAATTGCCGCGTTCCTATCAAGAATCGCGTCGGCAAGGAAGGCCAAGGTTTTAATATTGCTTTGTCCGCACTGAATGGTGGTCGAGTTAACATCGCTGCCTGTTCCTTAGGCGGTGCAAAAGCGTGTCTCACATTGGCAAAAAATCATCTGCATGAACGAAAACAATTTAATAAAAAATTGTCAGAGTTTGAAGGCTTGCAATTCAAATTTGCTGACATGATGACACATTTTGAAGTATCACGTTTAATGGTTCAGCGCGCAGCACATGCGCTTGATCAAAAAGATCCGCGTGGGCCTATGTATTCTGCCATGGCAAAACGTTTTGCGACCGATCATTGTTTTCAGATCTGCGATGAAGCGTTACAAATTTTTGGTGGTTATGGTTATATTTGCGAATATCCGATCGAACGTTTTTTTAGAGATTTACGTGTCCATCAAATTTTGGAGGGCACCAACGAAATTATGCGACTGATTATTGCGCGTAATACGCTAGATGAAAAATTTGTTGTTTAATTCCAGGAGGAAACCATGAAATTAACAAAATTCGCATTATCTACATTAAGTTTGTTAGCCAGTTTTTCTGTTATGGCTAAGCCTATTCAGCACGTGATAGTTACACCGACTTGCTTGCTAAAAAATATTTCTGCAAAATACCAAACCTTATCTACCAATGACAAATTTTCTTTGATCACGGTAAATGAAGCCGGGCTGGATCAGTTGATTGATGCGAAAGCGCATCGACAAGCAACCTGTGGTGGCTTCATGAATGTGACAGATGCATGGAATACGCAAAAATCCACTGCGTCAGATTTTTTAAATAAATATACAATGAAACCTGTCACGTTCAAAAATGCAAATAAAACCAGCTACAGCATTAACCATCCAAAAGAAGTGAATCAACTGATCGGCATGTTAAATCCACAAAACATGTGGACCAATCTAACAAAATTCAGCAGTTTTCACGATCGTTACGCAGGTTCTGATACGGGTGATCAAGCAGCACAATGGTTAAATGATCAAGTGACCAAGATGGCGCAAGGCAGAACAGATGTAAAAATTTATTTTGTGAAAACAAATCTTCTCTTTAAACAATCTTCGCTCGTGATGAAAGTAGGTGACTCAAATGAGCCTGGAATTGTGATCGGCGGACACATGGATACGCTTAAAGCTCGCTCAGCAACTTCCAATATGCCAGGTGCCGACGATGATGGCACAGGTACTGTCACTGTGTTAGAAGCAGCCAGAACGATTCTGAGCAGCAATATGCATTTCAAAAAACCAATTTATTTTGTTTGGTATTCTGCTGAAGAACTTGGGTTAATCGGTTCACAACACGTTGTGCGTGATTTTAAAAATCAACAAATTCCTGTTTCTGAAGTTCTGCAATTTGATATGACAGGTTATACCGATCCAACTTCAACAACGCCGAATGCAATGTGGTTAATGCAAGATTATACCGATCCGACATTAACTTCATATCTCGCGAATTTAATCACAACCTACGTCAAACAAACGGTGAAATATTCGAGTTGTGGTTATGCTTGCAGCGATCATGCGACCTGGTATCAAAATGGTTATAACTCAGCGATTGCATTTGAAACTGAAATGGATAAATACGATCCGTATATTCACTCTCCAAACGATACGATGAGTCAAGTATCTTTGGGTCATATGACGGATTTTGCAAAATTATCCATTGCGTTTGCTGTGGAATTGGCAGAGCCTGTGGCGTAACAATTTTTTTTGGAGAGCGTTCATGTTAATGCAGTGTTTAGGTGAATTTTTCGGAACAATGATGTTAATCATTTTAGGTAATGGCGCAGTTGCGAGCGCATTACTTAAAAAATCAAAAGGACATGCCGCAGGTTGGATTGCAATTACCACCGGTTGGTTTATTGCAGTTGTGATTGGCGTGTTCGTTGCACAATCCGTAGGTTCACCTAATGCTGATATTAATCCTGCTATCAGTCTCGCCAAATTTAGCTGGCATTATTACACCTTAAACCAAACACTGTTATTTATGCTGTCGCAATTAGCCGGTGCATTTATGGGTGCAGTGCTCGTGTGGTTAGCGTATTTACCACACTGGAAAGAAACCGAAGATGCACATACCAAACTCATGGTGTTCAGCACGCAGCCTGCAATTCGTGCTTATTCCCACAATTTGTTATGTGAAATTATTGCAACAGCTGTTTTGGTATTGGGTGTTGCAGCCATTTTTAGTAAAGCAACAGCAGGGGGCCCAGCAAGTGGTTTGGGTCCCTATCTGGTTGGAATTTTAGTTTGGGGAATTGGCTTGTCTTTAGGTGGCGCAACAGGTTACGCAATTAATCCAGCGCGCGATTTAGGTCCGCGTTTAGCACATGCGCTGTTACCCATCGCAGGCAAAGGTCATTCCGATTGGTCTTATGCATGGGTACCTGTGCTCGGGCCATTATTAGGTGGAATAACCGCTGCCTGGATTTGGCATTGGATGCTATAAATTAACTATTTTTCGTAATAACGGATCAACCAGATGATAATATCCTTCTTGATCTCGGTAGATATAATCATGCTCTTCTAATACAGCGAGAGATTGGGCAATACTTGAAGTAGGCAACTCTGAACGTGAGACAAATCCCCTACTTTGCAATGATTTTGTTGCACCCACTTTCGCTAACGTAATTAATAAATTTCGTTGATTATCACTTAACAAATCCAGTTCAGATGCCATTTGCGATTTTTCTTCTGTCGCTAAACGAATCCAGCATGCGAGAACATCTTCCTCACTCGGCGATTTCGTCATCAACCAAAGCCGTGAACAAAGTAAATTAACATAATACGGATGACATTCCGTCACTGTGGTAATTTTCTCAATAACACTCACTGCTAATTTTTTCCGCCATTTAGTGTGGGCTGCTGCTTGAATATGTTTTTCATAATGCGCTGGCGTAATGCGTTCTAAAATAATTCGATCACATAATTTATAAAATGGTCTGCGACGATCATCAAACATTTGATTGAGCAAATGGCGATTACTGCCCGAAAAAATAAAAACAATATATTTTGATTTTTGCGCCATATGCCGCAAAATGCCTTCAATACTATGATCGTCAGTGATCTGACCCAACCGTTGAAATTCGTCAAAAAATAAAATGACGGGTTTTTTTAATTTAGTCAGCAAGGCATCAAATTTTTCTAGAATCGTTTTGAGATGATCTTTGATATCTTGTTGTTCCAAATCAAATTCAATCGAGATGCCTGGAACATCCACTGCGAATTTGATTTGCACGCCAGCAAAAAATTCCTTGATGGTATTCAATGCACGCTGAGGAGTCGATGTAATTTTGCCGATAATAATTCCTATCGCTTTCAAAATACTTTTAACAATATCTTTTTGATTAATTTCCGCAAAAAAATCCATGTGCGCATATGGCAACTTGCTCTCTTGAATACTTTGCAATACCAGACTGGTTTTACCATAACGTCGCGGTGATACAATCAGGGTTGGTTTCCCTTGTCGTATATTTGATAAAAGATGATGCCGTTCTTGCTCACGATTACAAAATGTTTCGCCCGTCGCAAGCCCTAATGGAAAATGGTCTTTCACTTTACCCCCTTGTCACATATTTTATGTAACATAATTTATGTAACATAGTTTATAGCACGAAGTTATGAATAGCAATCGAGTTACCATCATTCAATGAGTTAGTTTGCGAATATAACCTATTGAAAAATAGACACTCCCGAACAAATAGAAATTTTGCCGGCTGTTTTGCGAAAGTTGCCCGATCAAAACTAACCTAACCTTTTGTTTTAATAACACTATTTTAATTGAAAAATTTTAATAAAAGTTCCTAATTCAAGCTATAATTAAATAGTCGTAGTCGTGCTTAATACTTGCTGTCAAAACTAAGGTGTAAAGTGGATACGCAAAAAAAACCAAAATCGAGAAAGCAGAAGTATAGCAAGCAAACTCATGCCCTCGAACCGAGGATATTGTTCGATGCGAGTTTGGCTGCGCCTGCGCATGCAGATGTCACAGCAGATACGACACATGATACAACCTCTCACGATACAGCAGCGAAACCCACCACTCCCACGACCACACAAGATATAACACCACCTGCTGCTCAAGCTGACACAACCGCAGCGGCAGCAGCAGAAGCAACGAAAGCGACTATCCAAGACGCATCAAAAACGGCAACCGCGATACGCACAGGAAATACGGATAACTCAGTAGCATTGCAAGAATTTACTGCGTACGTGCCACCAGCAAAAGAAATCGTTTTTATTGATGCACGCATAGAAAACCCACACGAATTGTTACAGGGAATTTCACCAAGCGCCGAAGTGCATTTCATTGATATGCAACACGATGGTGTTGACCAAATGGATGCCGTTATCAAAAGTGAAACAACATCAATCTCCGCGATTCATATTCTTTCGCATGGTGTGGAAGGTGCAGTTGAACTTGGCAGCAGTGTGTTAACTGATAAAAGTTTACATGACAAATACGCTGATGAAATAGCCAGCTGGAAATCACATCTTGCTTCCGATGCAAACCTTCTTTTGTATTCTTGTGGACTTGCACAAGATGCAGGAGGTAAACACTTCGTCGATGATTTAAGTAACATATTGGGTGCGAGTGTAGCCGCATCAACTGATTTGACCGGTAGTAATTTGTTAGGTGCAAATTGGGAACTGGAATATCAAACCGGTTACATCACTTACACACCTACGCATTTATTTAGCCAAGAAGCACTATCGAATTTTTACCAAGTTTTAACATTGCCGGTTATTGATTTAAATGGCCCAACCGACTTAAATGTGACGGATAATTTTTCCTCCGGAACTTATAGTGGCGGATCAACTAATTTATCGGCGACCTGGACAAGTGACTGGACGGAATTTGATGGGTCGCCTGTACGCGCATTTACGCCAGGTGGTTCCACTAACAGTGACAATAGTCCAACTGGCGGTAATATTGTTATTCCCAGTGTCGCAACAGGTGGAACTGTTGCAGGCTTAGGGACTGGGCAAGAAATTGCGATGCTAGGACATACTTCGCAGTATGGTGATTACATTGATCGTGCGATCAATCTGCAAGCTTACACATCAGCTACCGTTTCATTTACCTATCGCACTATCGGTTTAACCTCAACGGATGTCATGGAATTTGATGTCTCGAAAGATGGTGGCGCAACATTTGTGACGATGGGCACACTGTCAAATGTCACTTCAAACACAACCGTTTCATTTGATATTTCAAATTATATTTCAGATTCCACCGTCATTAAATTTAAAGTGGCAGAAGGATTTTCAAATAGTTCTGCACAACGATTTTATTTTGATAATGTCGGTATTACTGCAGCAGGAAATAATTATGCTGGCATATTCTCAGAACAATCCGGCACACCGATTGCTATTGTCGATCCGACTGCAACAATCACTGACCCAGGATCTTTAATCAAAAGTGCGAGCGTGTCCTATGCGCCAGGCAATATGCACGCAGGCGACACATTCACAGTAGGCACTCTGCCTACCAACATGATTGCGACGATTGATAATGTAAATGGCACAGTGACTCTGACGACAACTAATGTAAGTGGCGATACTGCAGCCAATTTTGTTGCTGGATTAAAAGCGATAAAGTACAGCAACAGTTCTGCAACGATGGATGCAACAACGCGAAGCATAAATATTACCGTCACAGATCAGCTGAATTTAACCAGCCTTGCGTCCACTTCTTTTATCAAAATCACGCAATACGACAATCCGCTCACTGCAGTCAATCATACGGTTAGTGCAAGCGTATTAGGCGTCACTTCCGGAAAATTATTTGATAATAGTAGTTTAACTGCAGAACGCACCGCCGGTAGCACATACGATTACGATCAAGATACGCTTGGATTAAGCGCTTCTTTACTAACACAAGCAACGAAAGGAACTGCTGTTGTTAATTCAGATGGTACTTATACTTATACGCCGAATGCAGGCGCATCAGGTACAGATACTTTTACTTATGCATTGACCAGCCAAGCACAAGTGATTGGTACAAATTATCAAGAGTGGACGATGGACACGACGAATGTCTCGCTCTTAAGTAATTTTCCAACGGGAACACCAACGCACAGTGGCTTCATCAAAGGTTACAATGTGGATCAGGTTGCCATTGATAGTGGCAATACCACATTAAATGATTACGTAGTACGTTTCACCAATACACTTACTGTCGATACCGCAGGATCTTATACGTTTTATAGTGGTTCAGATGATGGTTCTGTTTTGTATGTAGATGGGCAGTTAGTTGTAAATAATGATGGATTACATTCATTCTCTGAAAAAAGCGGTGCCGTCACATTAGGTGCGGGTATCCATACAATTCAAGTTGATTTTTATGATCACACAGGACAAGAACTTTTATATGTTTCCTATCTTGGCCCAGATACTGCAGGACTTAAAACAGATCTGAGTTCTGTCGGCGCTGTGTTAGCGAATACAACGACGACAGGAACGGTGACTGTCAACATCCAAAGTACAGGTCCCGTGTTGGCGTTGGGATCAAATGTATATGCAAGTGATACATTTACATCAGCCAATTATACCAGTAACAGCGGTACGATTAACTGGGCAGGTAATTGGATTGAAGCAAATGACAGTGGTGGTGCAACAGGCGGACAAGTTTGGGTAACATCAGGAAAATTACAAATTGCCGATACGAATACTACAACTACAACACGCTCCATTTCACGATCCATTGATCTATTAGCGTTATCTGGAAATTCACCTACTCGAGTGGGTTATCAATTATCATTTGATTACGACACGCCTGCTGCATCGACAGGTGTTTTAGTGCAAATCAATGACGGCTCTGGCTGGACTACTTTAGATACGATTAGTAGCACAGGTACGACATCATCAACTCATAAAACATATGATATTTCGAGCTATGCATCATCCAACGTGCAAATACAATTTATTGCTTCAGCAGTGACTGGTGTTAACGCAGTTAACTTTGATAATGTTCGTATTGATGCATCGCAAGTGAATAATACAGCGACTAATTTTATTGAAAATGGTTCGCCTGTTGCAATTGCATCAGCAGGAACGGTGATTGCTGAAGCACCGACTCTGTCATCTGCAACAGTGACCATTGCAAATTTTCAAACTGGCGACACATTAACATATGATAATTTTGTTGCTGGAATTACCGCGAGTTTAAGTGGAAATACGTTAACGTTAACAGGCTCTGCAAGTCGTGCTGCTTATGCAACTGCATTGCAGCATGTTTTTTATAGTAATTCGAGTGACACACCTGCTACGGTTAATCGCACGATTAATGTGACAGTGAAAGATAGTTCAAATATTTTTAGCAACACAGCAACAACAACGATCGGTGTCACTGCTGTTAATGATGCACCCATTGGAATTCCACGTGCAGTCAGCACATCACTTAATACGCCTTATGTAATGCAAACAAGTGATTTTAGTTTTAATGATGTGGAAGGAAATGCTTTACTAGCAGTCAAAATTGCGAGTGTTCCAGCTTCGATTGGCACACTGCAATATGACACAACAGGATCGGGTAATTGGACAGCGGTTACTGCGAATCAATCCATTAGTGCTGCTGATATTGCTGCTGGGCGTCTACGTTTATTACCAACCACAGGCGCATCAGGACTCGCGGGTTTTACTTTCAAAGTGCAAGATAACGGTGGCACAGCAAATGGTGGTGTTGATACAGATGCGACTGCGCGAAATTTCAGTGTTAACGTATTAGCTGGACCCAACACAGCACCTACATTGAACCGTGATTTAACATTAGTTTCTAACGCTGAAGATAATTTCTCACCGACTCCAAGAACCCTCACGCAACTCATGACAGACAATGGTGCAAATGCATTTAGTGATCCAGATGTTAATTCAACGCTAGCGGGTCTTGCTATTGTGAATAACACGGCAAATGCTACGACACAAGGTGTTTGGCAATATTCTACAGATGGCACAAATTGGTATAACGTTGGAACTGTCGGTGATAATGTGACTACGCAAGCACTTGTACTAGCCGCCAGCACACAACTCAGATTTGTTCCTGTCGCTAATTTTAATGGTAGCCCGGATGGATTAGTTGTTCGCGCAATGGATGATACATACGCGGGAAATTATACAAACGGAGCAACTCGTGTCTCAGTGAATTCAGGTACCAATGGCGGCAGTAGCGCGATTTCTGCTGGAACGCGCAACTTAAACACGACAGTCACTCCTGTCAATGATGCGCCCGTCTTAACGCAAACTAGTCCGACTTTAAATACGATTAGCGCCGCACAAATAAATAATGCGGGCCAACTTGTTTCTGATTTTGTAAATAACACTGCTAACGGAAATTGGAGTTATGTCACTGACATTGATGCGGGTGCGTCGCAAGGTATTGCGATCATCAGTGCAGCAGGTACACAAGGCACCTGGGAATATTCCACAGATGGAACAACTTGGACATCTGTTGGCACGGTTTCTGTTGATTCTGCGTTATTACTACGTTCAACGGATCGCGTCAGATTTAATCCTGATGGTTTACATGCAGGCACTGGCGCAATTACGTATCGTGCTTGGGATCAAACAGCAGGTTCCACTGGAACAAAAGCGGATACAACAAATTATGGTGGAACAACACCATTTTCTGTGTTGACTGATACTGCCAATATCACAACATCCAGTCCAGCAGGCCCACTGCTTATTAACACAGGAACACCACTTAATTACATAGAAAATGCAGCAGCTGGCGCTATTAATACAGCATTGATTTTAACTGATAGCGTGACCAACACAATTTCAAGCGGACAAGTTTCTATTGCCAATTTTGTAAGTGGTCAAGATGTTTTATCTTTTACAAATAATGGATCTACGATGGGAAATATCGCGGGTTCATTTAACACAACGACAGGAATTTTATCGCTTACTTCTTCTGGCTCTACTGCAACTGTCGCGCAATGGCAAGCTGCTTTGCAAGCAGTAAAATATAGTAATTCAAGTGATTCGCCGAGCACAGTCACACGCAATGTAAATTATCAAGTGAATGACAGCACGGGACTTCCCAGTAATGTTTTAAGTTCAACTGTAACAGTTGTGCCTGTGAGTGATGCGCCCAGTGGAACGAGTAAAACAATTAATGTGCCACAAAGTACGAATTATGTTTTTAGTGTGGCAGATTTTGGTTTTAGCGACACGCTTGATAATGCTGCGAATAATTTTCTAGAAGTAAAATTGACTAGCCTATCTGCAGGATCACTAAAATATGATAACAATCCATATACACTAGGAGTATTTGTTTCAGTCGCTGACATTGCTGCTGGAAAACTCACTTATACGGCACCAAGCAGTGGCACGCCGACAGTTCAATTTCAAGTGCGTGATGATGGTGACACAGCAAACGGTGGTAGCAATTTAGATCCAACTGCAAAAACATTTACATTCAGTTTAAGTGGTGCAAATCACGCACCTTCTCTTGCATCTACAACTGCTCGCACACTGACATCCATTACTGAAAATGACATAAGTAATTCAGGACAAACTGTAAGTTCATTCCTCGGCACTGTAAATGACTCCGATGCTGGTGCATTAAAAGGTATTGCGATTACTACATTGGGCACAACAACCAATGGATCCTGGCAATATTCTTTAGATGGTGGAACAACCTGGATTAATTTTCCAACCATTGCAGCATCAACCTCATTATTATTGCGCTCTACTGATTCTGTGCGATTTGTTCCAGACGCTGTGAATGCAGGCAGTGGTAGTTTCACTTTCCGCGCATGGGATCAAACATCAGGTGTCGCGGGTACGACTGTAAGTACCGCAACAACAGGTGGTGCAACTGCATTTTCAAATAATACTGCTACTGCAAGCATTACTGCCACTGCAGTGAATGACGCACCAACAAGTACGATGACAACAATTTCGTATAACGCAACAGAACAAACTAATTTATCACTTAGCAACACTGGAATTTCAATTGGTGATGTTGATGCGGGTAGTAGTGTCGTAAATGCAACCTTATCTGTCGGCGAAGGAATTCTCACTGCAACTGCGGGTTCAACGGGTGTGACGATCACAGGCTCTGGCACATCTTCCATTTTACTGAGTGGAACGATTTCACAAATTAATAACTTGTTGCTTGGCACGAGTGGAACACTTATTTATAACGACAACAGAGATGCGCCTGCTGCTTCAACCAATTTAACTTTGTTGGTTAACGATTTGGGTAACACGGGTGGTGGCGCATTAACTTCTTCTACAGTTCGAGTTATTAACATCGCAGCGATTAACGATGCACCTACACTTAGCGCAACGGTTGGTTCAGCTTATTCTGAAAATGGAACTGGCGTTGCGATTGCTTCTAGTATTTCTGTGAATGATGTTGATGCTTCTAATTTTAATAATGGCTCTGTTACTGCTGCATTTTCAAGTTATGTTACAGGTGATGTGTTACAAATTAATAACGGTGGCTTGATTACCACGAGTGGTTCTAATGTCAGTTACAACGGCACTGTGATTGGTACAATGTCAGGTGGAACAGGTTCGCCATTAATTATCACTTTTAATAGCAATGCAACAGCGCCTGGCGTACAAGCGTTAATTGCGCAAATTCAATATTCAAGTACTTCTGATAATCCAACTGCAAATGGTAGCGCGACAACTCGCGCTGTCACTTTGACATTAAATGATGGTGGGAACACAGGTACTGGAGCAGGAATAGCAACTGCTTCAGGAACGATAACTATCACTGCAACAAATGATGCGCCTCTGTTAGGCGGTGGTTCGCAAACCCTCGCATATATCGAAGGTCAAACAGCAAAAGTGATTGATGCAACTATCACTGTGACTGATCCTGATAGTCCTGCCAATTTTAATTCTGGTTATTTGCAAGCAGCAATTACAGCAAATGGTGTTACGCAAGATCAATTGTCTGTGATTAATCAAGGCACGGGTGTGGGTCAAATTAGCGTGAGTGGTTCAACAATCAGTTATAACTCTGGCAGTGGATCTGTTGCGTTTGGAACAATTGATAGCACGTTGAATGGTGTCAATGGACAAGGATTAAAAATTTCATTTAATACAAATGCAACATCTGCTGCGGTGCAAGCATTGGCTCGTACAATTGCTTATGCTAACAATTCAACTGCTCCTTCAACATTGAATCGCACAGTGTCTTTCACTTTCAATGATGGTGGCAATACAGGAACGGGTGGTGCTTTAAGTGGCGTAAAAACAAATACGATCACTGTGGCGAGTGTACCGAGTGCACCGACAATTACTTCTATTCCAGAAAATGCGGGCGGCGGAGTTAATGCAGCTGAATCAGTAAGTGGTGGTGGAACGTCTGTTAATGTGAGTTTGCCATCCGATGCTGCAGCGGGAGATACATTAACAATTAACTGGGGTGGTCAATCGGTTAATTATACTTTACTAGCAAGTGATATTTCAGGAACAAGTGCTTCGGTTTTGATTCCTACTTCGATTATTTCAACACAAGGTGATGGATCGTTTAATGTTACCGCGAGTATTACGCATTTATCACAAACGAGTCCAGGTTCAGCAGCAGTTGGTGTTGTGGTTGACACGACCGCACCTGCTGCACCGACGGTATCTCTTGCAACAGATTCAGGTAGCAGTAGTACGGATAAAATTTCCAACGTCGGTACACTCACCATCGGTAGCACCGAAGGTGGTGCAACCGTTCAATACAGTTCGGATGGTACGAATTGGAGTTCAACGGCACCTGCATTGACCCAAGGTGCAAACACGGTCTATGTTCGACAAACGGATGCGGTTGGTAACGTTTCTGCTGCAACGACCTACACATTCACCTATGACACACAAGTTGCAGCACCGAGTGTTGCACTGACAAC